>JAAHGS010000123.1 GCA_010692645.1 Symploca sp. SIO2E9 | reverse complement strand
GCTTAACTTCCTGCTCCTTGTTACGCAAGAAACGAGGGTTAGTTAACTCGACATATTCTGACCCATCGTAAGTAGTAATAGCAGTGCTTGTGCCTAAGTCGTAAGCAATAATTGATTCGTATTTTAGATCGGAATTAGAACCATATTTAGCCCTTCGGCTTCGCTCAGGGCTAACTTCGACGGTTGGCACTTCCACAGTGAAAGAGGCATACCATTGGTTTGAACTTGGGCGATAAACAATGGTTAAAGTTGTAGGATTTCCCCATTGTTTGGCTTCGCCGCGCATCCTAATAGAAAGCCCCAAGTCCCGGATTTCTAGCTTTCCATGTTTGCCGTTGGTGTAGACCTTCCATCCCGCACTGCCAGGGTAAGTCCAGCCGCTGTAATTGCGTAATGATTTGAATTTGGGACGTTTTCTCAAGCCTTTGAAAAATGCTTGGAAGGCTAAATCAACTCGCTTTACGGTTGCCTGCAAGGCTTGAGAACCTAAGACGGCAAACTCAGGGTTATCCTTCTTGAATTGGGGTAATTTGTTTTGCTGATCAAAATACTTTAGACTTTTTCCTTTTGTTTCCCATGCATGTTTACGACCAGCTAGACAGGCATTGTAGATGTACTGATGCAAGCGCCTGGCTTTGAATAATTGCCGCTGCTGACTTTGGTTGGGGTACAGCCGAAATGTTTGTCTTCTAGTCGCCACAATTGCATCACCTCCTTCAAGATTTTACCTCATATTTATTGCCAGGAGATTGGTAAAATAGGTGTTAATGCGCTCCGCGCATGCTAAGCAAACGAACCACCTATTTTACCCTGAATTCCATCCCCACCCTTTAGACGGATGGGGAATTCCGCAGTTTTGTTAATAACCGCTAAGATTCCAAGTTAGGATGAACAATTATTGAGGATTAGCCAGTGAGCATAGAAACTCCCGTTAAGAATCCCTCAATCCCAGCCGAATCAGCATCAGCTGTATCTGCACCCTTTGACACAGCTGAGTTTGACGCCAATGTAATGGGAACCTACGGGCGCTTTCCCATCGCCCTAGTACGGGGACAAGGTTGCCGCGTCTGGGATACTCAAGGAAGAGAATATCTTGATTTTGTAGCTGGAATCGCCACCTGCACTTTGGGTCACGCTCATCAAGCCTTGATCGAAACAGTTAAGGGGCAAATCGAAAGGCTCCATCATGTCTCTAATTTGTACTATATTCCAGTGCAGGGAGAATTAGCCAAGTGGATCGTAAATCATTCCTGCGCAGACCGAGTATTTTTCTGTAACTCTGGGGCAGAGGCAAATGAAGCCGCGATCAAATTGGCGCGCAAATACGCCCACACTGTCCAAGAAATCGAGAAACCATTAATTTTGACTGCGAAAGCCAGCTTCCACGGGAGGACGCTAGCAACGATTACAGCCACTGGACAACCTAAGTACCAACAGAATTTTGAACCTTTGATGCCTGGGTTCCACTATGTAGCTTACAACGATATTCAGGCAATAGAACACGCGATTGAAGAACTTGACGAGGGCAACCAGAGGGTAGGAGCAATTATGCTCGAACCCTTGCAGGGAGAAGGAGGTGTTCGTCCAGGAGAACTAGAATACTTCCTACGGCTGCGGAAAATCTGTGATCAAACTGGCATCCTGCTAATTCTAGATGAAGTGCAGGTGGGTATGGGTCGCACTGGCAAATACTGGGGCTATGAACATCTGGGCATTGAACCAGATATCTTTACCAGTGCCAAAGGCTTAGCTGGTGGTATTCCCATTGGCGCGATGATGTCCAAGCAGTTCTGTGATGTTTTGCAAGCGGGGGAGCATGCTAGCACCTTTGGCGGCAATCCCTTTGCCTGTGCAGCAGCACTAACCGTGACTAAGGTCTTAGAGCAGGAAAATATTCTGCAAAATGTCCAGCAACGGGGTGAGCAACTGAGGACAAAATTAAGAGCGATCGCACTTAAATATCCTAATTTAGTTGCCCAAGTGCGTGGCTGGGGGCTGATTAACGGCATGGAACTAAAAGCTGAAATCGAATTAACCTCATTGGATATCGTGAAAGCGGCAATGAAACAGGGATTACTATTGGTGCCAGCCGGTCCTAAGGTGATTCGCTTTGTACCACCGCTAATAGTTTCTGCATCCGAAATTGACAGGGCTGCCCAAATTGTTGAAGAAGTAATGGCGGCTTTGGCTGGTTAAGCTTTCGGTGGAATTCTCCTCCTTTTGTAATTGACCGAAATAGGGCGCACGTCGGTGCGCCCCAGCGCTTTCGGTTTAACGACAAGAGAATCTAGACCCAAAATTACCCTGAGGACGTCCAGTAGTAACCCAGCCAGAGATAGGTGCTGTGATTCTAGTCCATCCGCGCCCACTGACAGTCCGGAAATCAGGAGGCTCCCAGAGCGTGACAGTTGTATCGTATGATATCGCTCCAACTTTAGGAGAATTGAGGTTGGGACTGCGGACAGCTAAACCTCCACTGCCTCTATATGTGACTTTACGGCAGAGTTTTCCGGAAGGGGGTTGAGGGGGTTGAGGGGAATCACCACAGGCTTTGAGATACCTGGCGATTACATATCCACTTACAGGAGCACTGATTTCTATCCAGCCCTGATCACCCTCGTCTGCTAGGGTCACCTGTGCGTTGCTTCCTATAGTTCTGACAGTTGTAGACACCACTGAAGCTTCCGAGAAGACATCAATTGTCCTGTTGCTAGCCCGACATTGCCCCACTATGCCCTGTGCTAGTTGCCAGTCATCGTGAGTTTGAGAAGAAGTGGGTTGTAATTCTTGAAAAATATTAACTTCTGTGGTAGTAACAGCAGTATTGAAATCCTCTTGAGGGATGGGCCCAGTAGCGCCAGCCCTAAGAGGGTACGCGATTAAGGGAAAACTCAATACTGAAGCCAAAACTCCCAGTGGCTTTCCCCACCAACTAAGATTTTTGTTCATCATTCAACTCCTCATCTCACCAAAATGTTCGTGTTATAGACTTCTACTTTGAAAACAATATCCAAGCGTTAGGAAAGTTTTGTTATCAGCGGTTAACTTAGTGACAAATAACACTAGATACACCTAAGTTTCCAAGACTAGGTGCCGAGCTCACCATTTTTATTTTTTGGAAGTCTTTTAGTGGAATACCACACAAAAAATATTTGTGCAAATTCTAGTTTAAAGAGAGGGTGGAGAGGGAGTAAGTTAGAGGGTGGTAATCCTGGTTAAATTGCTTATTTTTCAGCTAATTTACCGTTATTTAAATCATCAGGAAGTTTATTGACAATTTAATAAATTTATTTGTTCTCTAGGGAACCCCAAGAAATAAATTATCCAATTTACTTGGAAAGATGACGTCAAGAATTTTCTCCCCGTCTCCCCCTCCCCCCATCCCCCCATCTCATCGATGGGATATTTTTTTATTTGGAAGCCCCCTATCACTAAGTTTGATAAAAATAAGCCGTGATTGCCACTGCCAAGGCATCTGCAGCATCGTCTGGCTTAGGAATGTCCTCTAAATTCAACTCCCGCGCCACTGCTTGCTGCACATCGTATTTATCAGCATTGCCATAACCAGTCAAAGCCTGCTTAACTTGAGCAGGAGTAAATTCGATGATCGGAACCTTATGTTGTGCTAAAACCAATGTCAAGACCCCCCTTGCTTGAGCCACAGTAATTGTGTTACTCATCCGGTAGAAGAAGAGTTTCTCAATTGCTACGAGATCAGGTTGCAACTGTTCCATCAGGGTGTGTAAATCTTCATAAATCGTACACAGTCGTGCTCCGAGCTCAGTACCAGCTGGTGTTTGGATGGTTCCAAAATCCAGTAACTGCATCTGCTCAGCTTGGGAATTGATTATTGATTTAGCAGAACTAGGAGCTACTGCATCTTTGGAATTTGCTTTGGGGCACATAATTGCCCCAAAACCCAAAATTGCTAATCCTGGATCTATTCCCAAAATGAGATTTTTCATCTACTTTGCTGGAGTTTACTTCCTAGGTCGTCTAATACTCTAAATCGGAGATGCTCAAGAATGTGAACATATCCCCTGTAACTGCTATTAACCATGCTATTTCGGCGATTTGGCTAGCTTTGAGCAGTTAATTATGTAATATGGCGGCAACTATAACAAAACACAGCCGCTCACATCTTACAGAGACTTGCTCGCCGTCTTCACTTGAGTGACGGTACTGTGCTTAGTTAAAGTCTATCCAGTCTTGTTCCCTGACTTGTATCTATCAGTCATGTCCTCAATCAGTCTCTTCAAACGAGCTATACGCACCCTGCAAAATGAATCAAGAAGTCGAACTCCCAAGCGAGTTAACCGATGGTTCAAGTGGTTAGCTCCCGGATTGTTAATTAAGCGTTGGCTACTCTTAAGTGCTAGTGGTGTACTCTTAACAAGTCTGGGGTTAGCAATTTGGGTAAAGCTAACCCCAATTTTTCGATTAATTGAATTCACCTCAGCAATTCTGGAAAAAATCACGACCATTATCCCTAATTATGTCTCTGGTCCAGTGGCAATTATTTGCGGTCTGGTGTTAATTTTCTGGGGTCAAACCAGGACAGTAGGCTCGATTACCGAAGCCTTAAAACCAGGAGGAGACAAAGAGCTTGTCGATTTACTTATGGCCCATCGTAAACTCAACCGGGGTCCAAAAATTGTCGCGGTTGGTGGTGGCACAGGACTTTCGACCTTACTCAGAGGATTGAAGGTCTACAGCGCCAACATTACAGCTATTGTTACTGTGGCAGACGATGGCGGTTCCTCTGGGCGACTGCGGCGGGAAAATGGGGTGCTACCGCCAGGAGATATTCGCAATTGCTTGACGGCGCTCTCCGACCAAGAGAAATTGTTAACAGAACTGTTTCAATACCGCTTTAGAGCTGGTAGTGGTCTAGTTGGTCACAGTTTTGGCAATCTTTTTCTGACGGCAATGAGTGATATTACTGGTGACTTGGAGCAAGCTGTAGCAGCAAGTTCTGAGGTATTGGCAGTCAGAGGTAGAGTACTCCCAGCCACCCTGAGCGATGTTCGTCTCTGGGCAAAATTAGCTGATGGACGCATTATTGAAGGAGAGTCTAGTATTACTGAAGCTGGAGGGAAAATTGAGGAGATTGGCTGTATTCCCGACAATCCACTAGGTTTACCAGCTGCTCTCCGTGCTATAGAGAACGCAGATTACATTGTTATCGGTCCTGGTAGTCTCTATACCAGTATTATTCCCAATCTATTGGTGCCAGAAATTACTGAAGCGGTCGCTTCATGCTCTGTACCTCGCATTTATATTTGTAATATCATGACTCAGCCTGGTGAAACTCAGGGATACACTGTCTCTGACCACATTCAAGCTATTGACGAGGCCTGCGGCAAAAAGCTGTTTGACGCTGTGTTAGTGCAAGGTGTCTCACCCTCAGCACAGTCGTTAATTAACTATGCCCAAGTAGGCTCACATCCAGTTTTCCTGGATCGAGAAGAAACTCTTAGCTTAGGACGTCGTCTGGTTATTGCGAACGTAATGGATGAAGATGAGCAAACTAATCTCGTGCGGCATGATCCTAAACTGCTGGCGCGAGAGTTGTTACGATGGTACAGTAGCAACTAGTTATCTTGCTAAGGTTGTAGCCTTAAGGTGATGACTAAAATCTTTCTGGCAGATGCTCAGGCAACCCATTCCCTCGGTGTTCGTCTGGGACAATCTCTCCCTGCCGGCAGTGTAATTTTGTTAGAGGGTGATTTAGGTACTGGTAAAACCACACTGGTTCAAGGCATTGGCACGGGACTCGGTATTAGTGATCCCATAGTCAGTCCTACTTTCACCCTAATTAACGAGTATTTAGAAGGACGCTTGCCACTCTATCACTTAGATTTGTATCGCCTTCAACCTGAAGAGGTTGAAAGTTTAAATCTGGATAGTTATTGGGAAGGAGTCGATGTGCCTTTGGGAATTGTAGCAATTGAATGGAGCGATCGCTTACCCTATCTACCAGTAAGTTATCTTCGTATCTATCTGACTTACTCAACTGAGCAAGGGCGTTATGCTCAAGTGATAAGTAGTCCGACACAATTAAAGTTACCTGTGAAGACGAGGGAACAGGGAACAGGGAACAGGGAACAGTAAGGGTTTGAGTATAAGTAATATTTCTTAATACAGCGACCAAAGCAAAAAGGTTAAAAAATGCAGTGCCTTCGTTAACTCATCCATTTTTAACTGGGGTGCTAGGATTCGAACCTAGGAATGGCGGGACCAAAACCCGCTGCCTTACCACTTGGCTACACCCCATTGGTTTTGCCTTGTATATGTTAGCAGTTATTACCATGGCAGTGTCAAGCAATTCTATAATTTTTGTTCAGGGCTCATGGCAATCAACAGGCGGCGCTTCTTGGTTCACCCTTGAAACAGAAACGAGGAAACGCCGCCCTTTTGCACAGTTGAGATCAAGCTGGATAAATCCGCAAGCGTCGATTGGGTTCATCGCCAAAACTGTCAGATTTTAGACGATAGTGTTCCACCAATTCGTGCTGCATCTTTCTCACCTGCGGGGATCGCGGTAGTAATTCCACTGGCTGTCCTTTGGGAATCACAATCTGCTCAACCGCTAGGCGTGCTTCTTCTAGAGCCTCCATTTCATCTTCAGTGCCACTTTGGGTAAATAAGCGCAAATCAGCAGCATCAGGTATACCAGGGTCTTCCATGTGCAGTATACGTCGCAGGGCACGGGTAATCTGGGGTATGGTGCTAGCTTTGACAGCGTGAATGGGCACATGTCGGGCTTTGGCAACTGAACGCAGCTTAGAGTGACTTTTGACTTGCGATCGCAATCCCAAAACCACATCAGCACTATCCATGTCTTTTGTCAAGGCTACTGGCAAGTTTAGTACCTGGATTACTTGCTCAATTTGATGACGGCTGACACCATAAGGATAAACATGCACAGGCAAATCCTCACCATTTGGTCCAGACACCTGGCAACCATTACCTAGGGCCTCTTGCTGACTCCAGGATTGATCGAGCAGTTGTTCAAAATAATGGTTTTCAGAATATAGCTGTGGTGAGGAGGGCGATAGTGGCTTCATCTGTCCAGAGGTTCGCCAGCCCCTTGATTTAGTTGGGATATCTGTGGTTGTCTTGCTGAGTAAACCCCTGCGCTCTGGTGGCATGGCTACTGGCGCACTGGGAAATTCGCGGGTAATTACCACCTCACCCCTTTGATCCACCGTCCTTACTTGAGGATTTGGTCTGCGCCCCCGCAATAAATCATCTACAGTATTAGCCACACTCTCATGTACTACCCAGCGTTGTCGCTCTAGCATTTCTATGGCAATATCAAAGGTTGGGGGTGCCTTACGCTCCAACACTGTTTTCTGAGAGCCTCGACGCCTGGCTTCATCATCTCCTAGGGTTACAGCCTGAATGCCTCCAATCAAATCACACAGAGTAGGGTTTTTAATCAGATTTTCAATACGATTGCCGTGGGCAGTACCTACCAGCTGAACCCCTCTTTCAGCAATTGTTCGGGCAGCGAGGGCTTCAAGTTCCGTCCCAATTTCATCAATGACAATTACCTCTGGCATATGGTTTTCCACTGCCTCAATCATCACCTGATGTTGTAGTTCCGGACGAGAAACTTGCATTCGTCTAGCTCTACCAATTGCTGGGTGAGGAATATCGCCGTCACCAGCAATTTCGTTAGAGGTGTCGATAATTACGACCCTTTTATGCAAATCATCTGCTAAAACTCTAGCAATTTCACGCAAAGCAGTTGTTTTACCAACGCCAGGGCGACCAAGCATTAGTATCGACTCTCCTGTTTCCACCAGATCACGAATCATGCTGATGGTACCAAAGACAGCTCTACCGACACGGCAAGTTAAACCAATCACTTCACCATGACGGTTACGAATAGCACTAATCCGGTGTAAAGTGCGTTCAATTCCGGCACGGTTGTCGCCGCTAAAGTTTCCCACTCGCTCGACGCAGTAAGCCAGCTGTTGATGAGTTACCGGGGTTTGGGAAAGGTACTCGGCTTTATGGGGGAAGCGCACCTCTGGAAAGCGTCCTAGATCCATGACCACTTCAACCAAAGTATCTCGCTGTGGGTGTTGCTCCAATGCTGAGCGAATTTCTGCCGGCAACATTTCTAGCAACTTGTTGAGGTCATCAGTGATCTTTAATTGGCTTTCTTTCTGGGTTTTAGACAATTGCAGATTATTTGAAAGTTGTTGCTCTGAGGAATTGATCTCTTGGGAATTCACCATATGCTAGTCTCAAAGACAGCGTGTGCTGTTCTTATCGGTGGGCTGGTTAAAATCTGTGGTTAGCAAACCTTGATTGATTACTCAGGTATGTTTGGTGGTAAGTTTTTAGTTGATTTGAGCTGAGACACCAAACCATGAGCCATTGCTACTGCCTCCCAGAGAAGACTGGGAAGCTCTTCGAGGTTTCTAAACACAGAGCTTTGAGATAATGCTGGAGAGGTATTTAGTGCTTTCCCATTGACTTGTTCTAATTTTTCTAAAATTGGCGATAGTAGAACACGGGCATAGCTTCCGTAAGCGACCCCAGCAATGTATAATCGTTGTTTGTGCATTGAGGATTTGAAATGGGAGTTTTCTAAGCCAAAATCATTGAGTAGTCCCGCTGATATTAATTTGTTGACGGTGTAGTTGTTAGTTCCGCCAGCAAGTTGTATGTATCCGGGCAGCCTAGCCTTGAGAACTTTCTGAGCCAGCTTCACAGCAGCGTTAGTGGCACCCTTACCAATATCGCCGCTCATAGGGCGTCCGTCCATTTGCCAGACTAATGGACAGGGCAGGGGTGTGATAAGTTTGTAGATTGCCCAGAGGTAATCAATCAGACCGTCACCATCCGGACAGCTGATTGCTATGAGTTTGAGCTGGTCTACATAAGGAATGATCGCCTTCCACAGTCGTTGAAAATCTTGGAGATTGCCAACTTTCGTGTGGATTTCTAGGGCATCAATCCCAGCTGCCACAACTAGGTCAGTGATCGCTGTCGGTGCCGATATGTAGGAGCGAGTGTATATTAGTTGACTAGGACAAACGTGCAGACAGCGACCGCAGCCGTAGCAGCTAGAGTCGATTACTCCAGAAAAACCATCAGCGGCATTTTGGAAAACAATTGCCTGGGTTGGGCAAATCCTTTCGCAAGGGCGGGGACATGCAGTTGGACACAAGTCCGGGTTAAATCCGGCTTTACGAAAATGCGGGTCTTCACCATCGTTTAAGCTCGCCATCAACCATGGTCTGCCTCGGAATCCAAACCCTCGTGCTTGAGCAACACTTGCTAGCTTAGTAACAACCTTGAGGGCTTCTTGAGCTGCGGCAATTACTACCGGGTCAGCTGCAACATCAATGCAATCAGCTCCAGCGAGAGTGTAGGCCAAGGTAAGATTCCGAACAGCAGGGAGGTTTTGGAAGCTGGCTCCGCAGATTAGCTTAAACCAGTTACCCTCCCTTAAGGAAAGTGAGGGATAGTACAGTTGAGTCACCCCTATATGCTAATGCGTTGCTTGAAAAATTGGGAGATGAAATTTAGTGTAGCGAGAGACGGTCACTTACGGTAGCGGGATCCCTCACCCAGAGGCAAAAGTAGCTTAATTTACCGGAGGTATTGCCAACCTCTGGCACGGTCTATTTTTTTTTCCTGAAATGCAGATGTAGTGTTTTGACCTCCAGGATGGACTCTAAATCTAGTGGTCTAATCTTGACAGAGCCATCTAAAACAAAAGCGAGGAGCTTACTCCTCGCCTTTGATGAATTTTTTATGAAGATTACCTTGACTTTTTAATACCTACACTCTATTGAGCAGTCAGTGATAACAGCAACGACTTAGGCACTTAATCTTTGACAGCGTTGAGCAGTACTTCTGCTAAAGTCATATTCTCCATATCCTCTAGGGTGACTGTATCAACTATGTCAAACTTAGCTCCAGCACCTTGGAGATCATCATCAAGGGCTTTCAAAAAGCGAGTTGCTAGGGCATCTTTACCCACTTGAATTAGTGAAATTGCTAGTTCTTCATCAGTGTCTATCTGACGAGATGCCTCGATAATTACTTTCATGACCGCTTTACGGTCATCCGGTTCACCGTCTGTAACTACCAAAATAGTTTCGCCATTTGCCTTGGTCTCTCCAGCTGTCTTACGCCGAAGGTAGTCATCCGTAGCATCCTTGAGTACACCTGCCAAGTCTGTGCGACCCATGGGGTCATTTTCTTGGAAAACTTGGGAAACCTTATCTGAGGTGACATTGTCGTAGCGTTTAAAGCGACTAGAAAATACGTAAACTGTAATCCCATCTGGGTCTAGCTGTTCACATTTCCTCGCCACCGCCAGCGTTGACTCTTGCACAGTATCCCATCGACTCTTGCCACCCAGTTGGTCTTGGGTTGACATGCTGCCACTTTTGTCAATTATTAATGTGTAATCGCGGTCTTCCACTACAGAACCTCCCACAAAGGAATGACCTCCATTAACTCTCAATATCTTTCTGCTTCTAGCTTAGGCTACTAATCCCAAATAACTCCAAATTTTAATAAGATAATCACAAAGCTAAATTTAATTAGTAGATATGGGCTTAGTAAGCTGTTACGCATTTAAATCATAATATTTATTTGATATTAGTTAATGGCTAAAACTCTTGTTCCTTCTGACTCCTGCCTCCTGCCTCGTGCCTCCTGCCTTTAGGGCTTTTTACGCAAAACTTGCAGATAATCGATCGCTGCCTCTAGCTTAGAGGAATAGTTATAAGCAAACTCTTCAAACCAAAGCCCCTCTTCTGAATCAATATCTAAATTTTTTAGCCACTCGCTCGCTTGCTGAGTTAGTGCCTTCCTTTGTTTAGTTAACCTCTGTTCTTCTTCACATTTTTTTTGCCTTTGATACTGCTCTATCTTTAGCTGCTTAGCTCGATCGAGTTCCTGAAATTCAGCCTTGACTTCTGCTAATAATTTATCTTCCGCCGCGCTGTCAAGAGTTTTTTGGCGGTTCTGAATTGGGGAAATCGGCATTTGGGGTGGCTTGGACTGCAATTGTTTCTGTTCACATACCTGTTCATACAGAGGCTTTTTTTTGGATTGTTTAGCTTGCTTTTCCTCCTGATACTCAGATTTAATTTGAGCTAATAATTCATCTATAGATTCCATGACTTCCACCCCCGATAAAAATATAGCGATTCTCAATTGGGTGAGGCACAAATATTGTTTTTTCAAGTAACTCTTAACAGAGAATAGGTAAGGAGTAGTGAGTGAAATTTATCACTCTTTCCCCCCTACTCTGTCAGACCTCTTAAACAGTCGCCACAGCTTTCCCAATTTCTTGAAGTGGCTGCCAGCGAAAAATATGGTCTCCTCCCATTTCCAATGCTACTTTTACTCGCTTCTCTTGCTTGGTCAAAGTGGTTAGATATTCAATCTCTTCACCAGACAAAATTGAACCTTCCAGGAGCCACAGAACTAATCCTTTCGCATTAGGAGGCAAATTTTCTAGTTGGTAGTTCACCACAGGTGGCAGATAATAAACCCGAATCTCTTTCTTGCCTAAGTGCGGAGGGCGAACCCCATGGACATCAGTCAAATAAGCTGCCATGTCTCCCAACCCCCTAGCTGTGAGGCTCAAGGTAAAATAGCCTGCTGCTCGCAGGCGGCGTCGATAGCGCCCTTCAAAGCCACCTTCCAAAGGCGCATACAATGCTAATGCTCCCCACTTTTCCAAGTCTCTAATGAACCGTTTACCTGTAGTGATTAGTGCCATTATTACTTCCCTTGCTTCTGCCTGAAGTTTCGTTAATTAACTTCGGCATCTTACTCTATAATGATATATTTTGACTGTCGTCAGTTATGCGAACCTTGCTACCAGAACACTGATGGGTTAGAATCAACACCGTCTAGACAAATAGCTAAAAATGTCTAATAATATTAGACTATAATTATATAGTCGCCCATAATCTGTGATTTGTGTTAGGATAAATGCTGTTCCTGGCAGCTGTATATATGACAGCGCAGTTTTACAGCCGCGTTAGCTGTGTATAGTGGCCTTGGCATATATCAAAGATTAGGTGAGGCTAGGACAGCCAGTTCTGACTAGTCCAAAGCTTTCGTTTGTGCCTTCTATGGATACTGGGGAGTGCTTGAGCCTTAAGTCCTGGCACAGTAAAGCAGCATTGTCAGCCAATATAGTGACTGATTTTAACGAACCGATAAAGATCATGCTGCCGCTGAAATTATCTGGTTGCGTGGTTTGGAGCAAATCAATACCCAGTGACTCTGGGTAATCGAAAATGCCTATGCAGTCGATCTGCGATAGGAGCTAATTTGATTTGAGTAAATCATATCGTCAGCAAGCGTTGCGTTAAGCTCTCGCCATGCCGAAGGCTTTAGGGCGAAATTAAACCCCGTAGCAACAACCGCTTAGAATCCCTGTTTCTCAAAGCGGGGAGATGTCAAGTAACGTCTAACAAGGAGAAACCAGTGTTTGTCGGCATCCTCGGCACTAAACTTGGCATGACTCAAGTGTTCGATGAGGAAGGAAGAGCAATTCCTGTCACCGTCGTACAAGCAGGTCCATGCACCGTGACCCAAATTAAAACCAAGCAGACAGACGGTTATTCGTCAATTCAGATTGGTTATCAACAAGTCAAGCCCAAAGCAATCAACAAACCTGAGATGGGTCACTTGGCAAAATCATCTGCCCCTGGACTACGCCACCTGCGCGAGTACCGCTTGGAGAACGCCAGTGATTTTGAGCTAGGTCAGTCCCTAGGCGTCGATATTTTCAGTGCTGGTCAAATTGTAGACGTCACCGGGAAAAGTATTGGTCGTGGCTTTGCTGGTTATCAGAAGCGTCACAACTTTCGGCGTGGTCCTATGGCTCACGGTTCCAAAAATCACCGCTTGCCCGGTTCTACCGGTCCAGGAACAACTCCAGGTCGAGTTTTTCCTGGCAAAAAAATGGCAGGTCGCTATGGAGGTAGCAGAGTTACCATCCGCAAGCTGCAAGTGGTGCGGGTAGACTCAAACCGCAACCTGCTACTGATTAAAGGTGCAGTTCCTGGCAAAGCAGGGACGCTATTGAGCATTGCGCCAACTAAAAAAATAGGAGGTTAACTTAGCAAGTATCCCAATTGGTAAGTTAAAGCCATTAGAACCCTAGGCTATAGGGGGATTGCCTGTGGACAAGTAGGAGCCGACTCCCTTGGTTGAAGCAGGAAGAAAACATCAAGAAGCTAAGGTTTATAAACCTTTTAGCAGGTTTGAGTAGGTTTTTCGTAGCAGGTTAGTTATCGGTTATTAGTCATTAGTTCAATCACTGACAAATATTTAAGGTGAAGGATTAACATACATTGATGCCAAAAGACTAATTGCCTATCTAAGGGAGAGAAAAAATGGTTGATTGCGTGGTAAAAAATTGGCAAGGAGAAGAAGCTGGCAGAGCAACCATAGAGTTGCGAGTTGCCAAAGAAGAGACGGCATCCCATATTGTTCATCGAGCCTTAGTTAGACAAATGACTAACGCTCGTCAAGGCACAGCCTCCACAAAAACCCGCTCAGAAGTTAGAGGTGGAGGGCGCAAACCTTGGCGACAAAAGGGAACTGGGCGTGCTCGCGCGGGCTCAATTCGCTCACCACTGTGGCGCGGTGGCGGTGTGATTTTTGGTCCCAAACCTAGGGATTTTAACCTCAAAATGAACCGCAAAGAGCGGCGGTTGGCTTTGAGAACAGCCTTTGCTAGTCGCGCCGAAGATTTGATTGTGGTGGAAGACTTTTCAGAGCAACTCTCACGACCAAAAACCAAGGAAATGACAGCAGCAATCGCCCGTTGGGGGATTAATCCTGAGGCAAAAATTCTCCTCATTCTGCCTGAAAAACACGAATTAGTTTACCTCTCAGTGCGCAACCTGCCAAAACTGAAGTTAATCGTGGCAAATAACTTGAATGTCCGTGACCTGCTTACAGCTGACAAAATTGTGACCACTTCCTCAGCTCTTGCCAAAATTCAGGAGGTTTACAGTGACTGAGTATAATCCCCGCGACCTCGCCGACTTAGTGCTGCGCCCAATAGTTACTGAAAAAGCAACACTACTACTAGAACAGAACAAGTACGTCTTTGATGTACAGCCCAAAGCAACCAAACCAGAAATCAAAGCAGCAATTGAAAGCCTATTTGAAGTCAAAGTTATAGGGGTTAACACCCTGCGCCCACCACGCAAGAAGCGTCGAGTCGGTCGGTTTATCGGTTACAAGCCACAGTATAAACGGGCGATTGTCACCCTAGCTGAAGGAGACTCAATTGGTTTGTTCCCAGATGTGTAAGGCAGGGGAACTTCAGCAAGGAAAAGAACAATTAAAAATTAGAAATTAGAAATTGATGAGCGGATCATTTTTAATTTGGGATTTTTGATTGTTAAGTTCACAATCGGCAACCGAATTTAAAAAGAACAAGTAAAGGATATTTGTTATGGGAGTCCGTTCCTATCGACCATACACTCCTGGGACGAGGCAAGGCACAGTCTCAGACTTTGCCGAAATTACCCGTTCTGAGCCAGAAAAATCTCTAGTTAAGCACAAGCATCGCCACAAGGGTCGCAACAATCGCGGTGTGATCACCAGTCGGCGTCGTGGTGGCGGACATAAGCGCTTGTACAGGATCATTGACTTTCGCCGCGATAAGCACAATATTCCAGCAAAAGTAGCAGCTATTGAGTACGATCCTAACCGCAATGCTAGAATTGCCTTGGTTTACTATCAGGATGGGGAAAAGCGATATATTCTGCATCCAGCGGGGTTAAAAGTAGGTACAACTATCTTGTCTGGGCCCGACTCACCTATAGAAATTGGCAATGCCCTGCCTTTGAAAAACATGCCCTTAGGAACCAATGTTCATAATGTAGAACTGGTTCAAGGACGAGGAGGGCAGATTGTGCGTGCAGCAGGAGCTACGGCTCAGGTAGTAGCTAAAGAGGGCAACTATGTCACCCTGAAGTTACCCTCTGGTGAAGTCCGCATGGTGCGCCGAGAGTGCTACGCGACGATTGGGCAAGTTGGCAACATCGAAGACAGAAACCTGAGTTTGGGTAAAGCTGGACGCACTCGTCACCAAGGTCGTCGCCCCCAGGTGAGAGGTAGTGTGATGAACCCAGTGGATCACCCCCATGGTGGTGGTGAAGGTAGGGCTCCAATTGGCAGAAGTGGACCGGTAACCCCTTGGGGTAAACCAGCCTTGGGTGCCAAAACTCGCAAGCGAAATAAGAAAAGTAACTCTTTAATCGTCCGGCGTCGTCGTAAATCCTCGAAGCGGGGACGCGGCGGCAGGGATTCCTAGAGAGGTGTTGGGTTGCGCTTTAGCAGTTATAGCAAAAGGCAGAAGACACAAGCTTAATTATTGATATTCCCCCGTTTGAGCAATTCAATCTGTCCTAAACCTTTGTTGTATAACTTTTCAACCTCTGTTGAACTCACGTCGCTCAAGGTCTACAACATAGCCTATTATTCCGAATCAGGCTGAGGTTTTTTCCTCTAAGCAGTACAGGAAGGAACAGCAGCTTGAATCTTTACAAACTTCTAAACTTCAAACTTTAATCTGGGTTTATTATGGGTCGTTCTCTAAAAAAAGGTCCTTTTATTGCTGATAGTCTTCTCAAGAAGATTGAAGTCCTTAATTCCAAGGGAGAGAAACAGGTAGTTAAAACCTGGTCGCGGGCATCAACGATTGTGCCACCGATGATTGGTCATACCATTGCGGTTCATAATGGGCGAACTCACGTGCCGGTTTTTATCAACGAGCAAATGGTAGGTCATAAACTTGGGGAATTTGCCCCAACTCGGACTTTCAGAGGACACTCCAAAAGCGACCGCAAGGGTGGTCGTTAATTGGGTGAGCGAAAAAAGGTGTGGGGAAATAATTAAGCAGACGCTCCAGACGCCCAGACGCCCAGACGCGGAGAAATCAAATCCCACGCAAAATTTCCTTCACCCGTCGTTAATAGGTTAGACACAAATCAGACTTGTTAGCAAAGATAATTGGACCCGATATCTACTGTGAACAAAAGAACACAGTAGGGTGAGTTGCTCTCAGTAGGAACTCACATAGAAAGCACAACTTGCCACCTTCGAGATAGATGAGGGCAAAAGAAATTATGCCGATAGATACGACAGTAGAAACCAAAGCAATCGCACGCTACATTCGCATGTCTCCCTTGAAGGTGAGACGAGTTCTAGACCAGATTCGAGGTCGCTCTTACCGAGAAGCCCTGATAATTTTAGAATTCATGCCTTACCGAGCCTGCGAACCAATACTTAAAGTTCTGCGTTCTGCTGTAGCAAATGCTGAACACAATGTGGGTCTTGACCCAGCTTCCTTGGTAATCACCAAAGCCTATGCGGATATGGGACCGAGTTTGAGGCGATATCGACCAAGAGCTCAAGGTCGTGCTTATCAGATTCGCAAGCCAACTTGTCATATTACCGTGGCTGTTTCTCCAGAAGTTGATGATTAGTTATTGGTCATTAGTTTTTGGTTATTCGACTTGGTGACAAACAGCAAACAACAACTAAGGTAAAGATATAGTGGGACAGAAAATTCATCCAATTGGTTTTCGACTGGGTATCACTCAACAGCATCGCTCTCGCTGGTTTGCTGACACCAAACGCTACCCAGAACTACTCCAAGAAGACCACAAAATTAGGGACTACGTTGAGAGAAACCTCAATAATGCCGGAATTTCAGACATCAGGATCGAGCGCAAAGCTGACCAAATTGATTTAGAAATTCATACTGCTAGACCAGGTGTTGTGGTTGGACGTGGCGGTAGTGGTATTGAATCATTACGCACTGGTTTACAAAAAGCCCTAGGGAACAATCGGCAAATTCGCATCAACGTTATTGAAGTTACAAGGGTAGATGCTGATGCCGAACT
The DNA here is from genome assembly GCA_010692645.1 of Symploca sp. SIO2E9. GTDB lineage: Bacteria > Cyanobacteriota > Cyanobacteriia > Cyanobacteriales > Coleofasciculaceae > SIO3C6. Next base: position 1,796 of record JAAHGS010000123.1, on the reverse strand, counting down.
CATTGGTGAGTATATTACTCAACAACTAGAGCGCCGGGTTTCTTTTCGGCGGGTAGTGCGCCAAGCAATCCAACGAGCACAACGTGCTGAAGTTGAAGGCATCAAAATACAAGTAAGTGGTCGGTTAAATGGAGCAGAAATCGCTCGTACTGAATGGACTCGTGAAGGTAGGGTTCCCTTACATACTTTGCGCGCCAATATTGACTACTCCTACCGCACTGCCAAAACAATTTACGGGATTTTAGGAGTTAAAGTCTGGATTTTCAAAGGAGAAATTATTCCTGGACAAGAAGAACAATCAACTCCGAATACATCTCAACCCCGTCGCCGCCAACAAAAACGCCGCCAGCAATTTGAAGACCGCTCCAATGAATAGTTAAACGTCATTAGTCACTTGTCATTCCTTTTTGGTTAAGGATGAACAACAAACCACAACTGACAATCGACAACCGGCAACCGACAAACTATGTTAAGTCCCAGAAGAACAAAATTCCGCAAACAACAACGCGGGCGCATGAGAGGCATTGCTACTCGTGGCAGTAACTTGAACTTTGGCGAATTTGGTCTACAAGCGACGGAACCCTGCTGGATGACTGCCCGCCAAATCGAAGCAGGTCGTCGCGCCATGACCCGCTACATCCGTCGTGGTGGCAAAATCTGGATCCGTGTTTTTCCTGATAAACCAGTCACAATGAGGGCTGCAGAAACACGTATGGGTTCGGGAAAAGGTTCACCAGAGTTTTGGGTTGCCGTCGTTAAGCCTGGTCGGATTCTCTATGAAATCGCTGGTGTACCGGAAGAAACTGCCCGTGAAGCAATGCGTTTGGCAGCTAATAAGTTGCCAATCAAAACTAAGTTTATTACCCGTCAAGAGCAATAGGTAGCAATTATGCCTCTACCCAAGATAGAAGAGGTTAGAAAATTAAGCGATCAGGAACTAGCCGAGGCAATTGTAGCGGCGAAACGAGAACTTTTTGATCTGCGGCTGCAAAAGGCAACTCAACGCCTGGAAAAAAACCATCAGTTTAAGCATCTTCGGCATCGTATTTCCCAAATGATGACAGTAGAAAGAGAACGCCAATTAGCTACAGCTAAAGCGGCAGCTGAAGCTTCAACTGACACCCAACCAACAGATATACAGCCAGATACGCAACCAGAGACAACAGAAAAGGAGTAGATCTAAATGGCAGTTAAAGAAAGAGTTGGTATGGTCGTCAGCGACAAAATGAACAAAACGGTTGTCGTGGCAGTTGAAAACCGCTCACCCCACCCTAAGTATCAGAAAATTGTGGTGCGGACTAAGCGATATAAAGTTCATGATGAACAGAATGAGTGCAAAGAGGGCGATCGCGTCCGGATTAGAGAAACGCGACCTCTGAGTCGCACCAAGCGCTGGACAATCGCTGAAATTCTCGGTCATGCCTCGGAGTCCTAAACCAGTTAAGCAATTGACTCACAAGGAGGAAAACCATGATTCAACAAGAGTCTTACCTGAATGTCGCCGATAACAGCGGTGCCAGAAAGATCATGTGTATTCGCGTCTTAGGTGCTGGAAATCGGCGCTACGGTAATGTTGGAGATGTGATCATCGGCGTTGTCAAGGATGCCATCCCGAATATGGCTGTTAAAAAGTCAGATGTGGTTAGAGCTGTAATTGTTCGTACCCGCAAGGGACTACGACGAGACAGTGGCATGAGTATTCGTTTTGATGACAATGCCGCAGTAATCATCAACAACGACGGCAACCCTAGGGGAACCCGCGTTTTTGGACCAGTGGCACGGGAATTGCGCGATAA
>JAAHGS010000122.1 GCA_010692645.1 Symploca sp. SIO2E9 | reverse complement strand
AGCAATTATGCATCAGGAAGGTCACAAATTTTATCTTTCTGAGAACGGTGTTTGGTTGACAGATACTGTCCCCCCACAATACCTAGAGGAGATGAACAATTATAGCAACGGACATGTCAGTTAGGATATCCTATTTTGATTCAAAGGCAACAGGGAACAGGGAAAAGAGAAGAAAATTAGATCTACCTCATAAGTATGAGAAACGCTATAATCCTCGTTGTTTTAACAGGAGGAAAGAGCAACTAACCCTAGTTAAATACTACCGTCACTACTTCCGCTATCGTTTCTCCGGCTGACGAGTTCCAAATAAATTATCCCTCGCTTCTTCGTCCATGTCCCGGTTAACACTGCGATCTTTCAAAATTGCCAAGCCCCTTTGTACAGCAGGTCTTACCTTAAGACCCTCAAACCATCTTTGAAGATGAGGATAATCTGCCAAATTTTGTCCTTGCCTTTCATAGGGTACAATCCAAGGCAAAATAGCCATATCCGCGATCGAATAATCCCCGGCAACATACTCACTCTCGGCAAGTCTTTTGTTGAGAACGTTATACAAGCGAGTTGCTTCATTAGTATAACGATTAATAGCGTAAGGAATTGTTTCTGGGGCATATTGACGGAAATGATGTGCTTGCCCTAGCATTGGACCAACACCACCCATTTGGAACATCAGCCACTGTATAACTGTATAGCGATCGCGAGAGTTATTAGGCAGAAAACGACCAGTTTTCTCCCCCAGATACCAAAGAATTGCCCCAGATTCAAATAGAGAAATTGGTTTCCCGTCTGGTCCTTCGGGATCTACAATTGCAGGCATTTTATTATTAGGGCTGATCGCTAGAAACTCAGGCTTGAATTGCTCCCCTGCCATGATATCCACTGGAATCACATGATAAGGGGTCTCAGTTTCTTCAAGCATGATACCAATTTTCCAGCCGTTGGGTGTAGACCAGTAATAAAAATCTATTGGCTCAGTCACGGTTATAAAATCCTCCCTCGTCCTATAAGTTAAACTTTGTATCCAAGCGCCTTGTCTGCTAAACTATCAGAATCTTGTCATATATGCGTCACCTCAGATTCTTATTTTCTTATAAAATTACTTATTACTTATTACTTATTACTTATTACTTATTACTTCGGTTTCTGGGAGGAATAAGCCTGCTGTGGTTGGGGAATCTCTACCAGGGAAGCCGACACTTGCCTTTTACTCAGTTGCCTGACTAAACGTTGAGCTTGTTGTCGATAAAGCGGTCTTGGCACTGTCCCTGGTAAATTTTGCATTAATTTTCGCGCTTGTTGGAGAGTACATCCCGAGATTCTCGCAATCGCATTAGCACCTTCAAATACAGCATCCTGAGTTAAAGCCTTCTCAACTCTCACACGCCATTGTTTTGGCTGGATGTACATTTTACCGCCCTCAATCCGCTGCAAGCCATTAATAGTTGCCAGCACCACCATGCGATCGCCCACTAACAGTCGGTAACTGTCATACCAAAATTCAGTCAGTTTTTGCTTGAATTTATTCCAACTTAAGCCTTTTAATCGTTCTTGCCAAAGCTGCCACCAATGCCGTGGGATTTCTGTGGAGGTTGCTGGCGATTGAGAGAATAAGGGATCGGTAATTTCGATGCAAACGATGGTATCTCCTGGAAGTATTAGTGTTTCTTGATCCCAACGGCGAAATACCTTTGGCAGTTCCATAGATGAAGTGACGTGAGTCAAAACTCTAAGGCTACGACTATTGAGTTCCCAGATTTGGCGTCGATTGCAGTAGGGGTCACTTGCTTGCATTTGACGGGTGAAGACTCGCAACCACTTACCATCAAGTTGGAAAAACCCCAAGGTTTCACATCCTAAGGCAGCCAGAGCAAAGGCTGGTGCTGGCAGTTGCGTTGCCTCGTAGGCAACAAAATTACCCAAACGCTGGCTCAAAAGTTGATTAAGATTTTCTTGTGCAGAGCGTACTACTAAGCGAGTGTGGGGGTTGAGTTGTCTGGCAATTAAAGCTGTTTCCGTGTTAATGCGCTCATTACTAGTGACGATTACCACAGCGCGACATTGCCAAATTTTAGCTTGTTCAAGAACTTTTTTCTGAGAGCAGTCTCCAATAATGAGTTCTTCTAATAAATCCGAGAGGTTACTGATTTCCCAATGTTCGGGTAATGTCTGTTCAATCGCAATTACACTCACCCCGAATTCTTTGAGTGCAGCAACGCAATGCTGACCTAAACTACCCAATCCGCAAACTAAGAAACAATCTAATTTTAGCTGCTGGGAACTTGTGGCTTGTTCCATTGAATATGGCTGCTCTCCCCATCCGGCATCAGATATTGCTTTGGCTAGATTATGATTACGAACCATGCCCATCCTACTCCGTTCCGCTGGGTTGAGGGTGGGGAATTTCATCAGGTTCGTTAAGGATCTAGATTAGGATTGCAATTACCAGCATTTTTTCTTGTTAAAACTTTCTCCCTTAAGTCAACTACTTGTGCCAAATCTTTACACAACTCTATATAAATACATGCGTCTAAGCTGTAAGTAGTTCTAGACAAACATGCCAATACCAGTAAGAAAAGCACGGATTAGCAAGTATTTGAGAAGATGAGAATTTTTTTAGGCTAGAAGAGGCCTCCGATTTTTGATTTTACTATAAGAACTCAAACCGCGCAATCTCGTAGAATCTTCTGAACAAATTGGCGTTGTAAAGTTAAGTAACTAAGCTGCGAATGATTAAAACTACTAAACTAATTACATAATAGTAATTATTTATACTTATAAAATATGTTCACAAGTAGCAATGGCGTTTTTTAACCCCGTAGCAAAATCTGCTGAGAATCCCCGTTTTTCAAAGCGGGGAGATGTCAAGAATCAGGAATAGAAATAATATGATAGATAAAGGAATAGATAATAGATAACTTGGTGCTAGTAGGTTCAAAATAAATTTATAGATGTTATCCAGCGAAGAACGCTCTCGCCTACAGCTGTGTAATCGCCTCCAGAACCTGCCACTTATCCTAGCCGGTCCGATTCTGCGACGCACACAGAGTGATGCGGTTACAGTTTGGGTTGCCTTGAAGTCGCCTCGCGAAGTTACCCTCAAGATTTACGCCACAGAGGATAATGGCGCTACCATAGAGACTTTGTTGCTCTCAGCTTCACGTTCAACAGTACCCCTTGGCAAACACCTGCATGTTATCGCCGTTACTGCCAAACCAGTTAGCAATCAGCAGCTACAACCAGGAAAAATCTATGCCTACGATCTGAGTTTTGGTCACCGTGAACCGAATCTTGCTCAAGCCCTCAACTCCTCACTCCCTACTGTAGTTAAAATTAGCTATTTTAATCATCAGTTACCAACCTTTGCCCTACCGCCTGAGGATTTGAATAACCTGCGGGTAGCACATGGTTCCTGCCGCAAGTTACATAGTAGTGGTGAGGATGCCTTACCAATAATTGATGACTTAATAGAGTATTATGCTCATCAGCCTAATTCCCGCATCCATCAACTCTTTTTCACAGGTGATCAAATCTATGCAGATGATGTTGCCGATCCTCTGTTGTGGGTAGCTACAGAAGCTGGTGACACTCTCCTAGGTTGGGAAGAAAATCTACCCCTCCAGCCAAATTCAAGTAATAGTTACGAATACAAAAAACCAAGCCAACTCAAACCAGGAGAACGCAGTGATATCGTTGAAGACTGCGGCGGCTTCACAGCAATGCTCATTGATTGTCCAGAAAAAGCTAAGAGCCACCTGTTAAGCTTAGGTGAATACTGTGCTACTTATATACTCTGTTGGTCTCCAATTCTCTGGCAAGACAGCTTGCCGGAGGGTAAGGAAATATACCAAAATCCTAAACAAATAAAGCAATGGAATCACGAACTGGCTTCTCTCCAAAACCTGATTAGTAAGTTGTGGAAAGTCCGCAGGGCAATGGCAAACGTGCCAACCTACATGGTATTTGATGACCACGATATTAGCGATGACTGGTATCTCAATCGCGCTTGGTGCGATCGCGTTTTAGGTAAACCTTTAGGAAGGCGCGTTGTACAAAATGGTTTGTTAGCTTATGCGGTGTTTCAGGCATGGGGAAATACACCAGAGCAATTTCAAAAGGGACAGGCGGGCAGTAATTTATTGGAGGCAGCAAAAATTTGGTCAGCTTCGGCAGGAACTGCTAAATTTGCCTCAGAAGAAATTGCCAAGTATTTGGGATTACCCCAATTAGAACCAGAAACTGGCTTGCCTAAGCTGAAACTAGACCGAGATTTTTTAATTTTGGATCGAGATTATCGAGATGCGATCGAGCCTATAAAATGGCACTATACCGTGAGAAGTCTCAAGCACGAAGTTATTGTACTTGACATCCGCACTTGGCGAGGTTATCCCCAGGGAGAAGATAATGAACTTGCCCCTCCTTGGCTACTTTGTCCCCAAGCCTTCCAAGAGCAAATTCAGAAACCTCTAGAACAAACTAGCGAATCAGAAATTGAGGTAACTTTTTTAATTGCGCCTACTAATTTGGTAAGCCTGCAAGTTATTGATCTGGTTCAAAAGAAGGAACTGGAACAAGGAATCGTTTTCAAGTCGGATGTAGGTGATGCCTGGAACTTTAATGAACTAGCTTTGTCCAAACTGCTGGCAGAACTATTCCAACGAAGAAAGCAGGTGGTAGTACTCTCAGGTGATATTCACTATGGAGGAAGTGTTCGCCTTAGCTATTGGTTTGGCAGTAATTATAAAATTTCAGAAACAGCTCCAGAAGTAGATTTTAATCAAATTTCTTGCCGCCAAACAACAACTCAAAATTCCCAGGCGCGAGTACTCGCACAGCTAACCGCAAGCCCCTTCAAGAATAGTGAATTGAAGACGCATTTTATACATACCAAGTTTAAATCCCTAGTACCAGAACAAACCCAGGATTGGGCAGGCTGGAATCAGCCACCGCAGTTAGTGGAAATCTTGGTTACGCCGGGAACAGTATGCAGACAAAAAGTGGAACTACCAAAGACTGGGCCACTGGTGCGGCAAATACGCGGAGTGTGTGGAAATTGGGGTCTTGTCTGGAACATTGTTCCCAAAGATCGTAATTCTCTCCCTGACTGGCAATACCATATTAAGTGGATTAAGCGGTTCCAAGCAATTCTTGCTCCTTGGGAAGAAAAATTAGTGTCAAGAGAAATATCTGAGAACAAATCTCACTCTAAGTGGTTCTCAACGGTGGGGAATTTAGTATCTATGCTTTGGCGGAATAGGTGGATTCAGGAAGGAGAAGAAGTCGTTGGGCGTAATAATTTTGGTTTAATTAGTTTTGAATGGTCGTCAAGCCAGGAGCAAGAAAGGGCAGTAATTCAGGATATCTATTGGCGCTCTACTTGGAAATCAAATAGTGTGGTTTATAGTCGCTACTTTATATCGTTGTGTGTGGATGAGCTGCCATCAATAACTGAAGTTGAGAAGTAATAAGTAATAAGTAATAAGTAATAAGTAAAAGGATTCCATGTCTGTTGGAGTACAGCAGTACTAGCCGAAGGTTAATCAAATTAATTTGATGGAACTGCCTTATCAAAAGTTTACACTTTACCCCAAAATACCTTCTAAAGTTTTAAGGTTCATTACAAAGTTATAAGAGTAGAACTGTAGTTGTGATAGGTTCTACAGTTGGTTGCCTCTAGAAAAAGTTAACCAACAGCCGAGAGTTAGGGAAGGAGAACACTTTGGATTTGCATTCTACTCAAGCCCCACAGGATTTCGTTCGTGAAGATTTTAGTGAGTACGTGGCTGAGCTTCAGCTTCACATGACGCTACAAGCCCGTAACTTAGTGCCTAATATTACCAAAGCAGCAGATAGCCGAGAGCAGTTGCTACAGCAAACCCAAGCCAGTGTTGAAAAGCTAGTTTCACGACAAGCAATGTGACTATATTACTATTAAAGGCCGGCAAATTGATTTGCCAGCCTTTACTATTTTGTGACCAAATCTACGGAGTTTTAAACAGCACTAGTAGGAGGCTCTACCAGTTGCCAATAGTGTTGTAATTTTGGTTTTCCCCAGGAATTGTGGGCGACTACATGTGCGCCGTTTACACAATTATAGTCAAGAAGACCTAGGGCATATTCTGGGAATGACTTAGGTCGGATGGCGTAAGTGTCAGGATCACTGCTGACTGGAAGCAATACCCAGGATTGCAAATCACTTTCGCTGCGCCGTTTTAACCTTGGGTACCCTCCATTTCCAGGTTTTGTTGGCGCTTCGAGATACAAATGCTCCTTGTAGGCGAAATCTTTATCGTAGGTCTCGATTAGGTAAGTTCCATCGTCCTGCTTGACCAAAACCCACAGATGCCCTTGGTATCCTGCGTTAGGATTAGGGGGGTCCAAATTCCAGATGTGGACATAATCGTTGAAATCTGGATTGTAACCTATCGCTTTTGAGCCACTCCCACGAATTCAATTCGTGGGAGTGGCTCAATTCTCTGTAACCTGAATCGGAATATTCATTAACCTCAAGGAGTTTTAACTATTTTTCACACAGCATCATCGGGAGGCACAGCCAGTCGCCAATAGTGATGGATATTTGGTCTTCCCCAGTGGCGGTTGATAGTCAAGCGACGCCAATCGCCGTTAAAAGAAGCATAGTTCTGAGTCCCTAGGGCATAGTCGGGAAAATCTTTGGCTTGGATAGCATAGGTATCAGGATCATTGCTGACTGGAATGAGTACCCAGAACTGCAAACTAGTGTCGCTGCTCAGTTGCAACCTTGGTACATCATCTTTGACAGGATCGTCTGGCGCTTCGAGATACAGTTCTTCCTGCTTACTGCCTTGTTTCTCCCAATTCCGGATGCGGTAAGTTCCATCAGTTTGCTTCTCCAGAACCCACAGGTGTCCTTTTTGCCCTGGTGTAGTCCTAAGAGGAACGTCGTTCCGAATAACGATAGAATCGTTGGCATTGGGGCTGAAACCATATGGTGATACATAAGTACTCGACACTTGCTGAATCAACATCCAGTTACCGGAACGATCTTCTGGGCGTGGCACGGGAATTTCCTCATCTAGTGGTACTGTAATGGTGACGGGCTTGCCGCCAACTACTTCTGCATCAGCAATGACATCGAGAGAGCCTCTGAAGACTTGGTCTTCGTAGGTGGCTTCTACGGTACCAAGCCAGGAAACGTTAAAGCTAATTTCATGGTCTTGGTCTCTGCTAAGGGAACCATAACCGTCAGCAGGTGCGATCGCAGGCACAAACTGTGCCGTTTCGCCGCTGGCGACTAAACTGACGTTCCCGATTGCTGTAATCTGTGCTGCCAATTCATTGATGATCGTCTCCGTAATCGTCTCGGCACTAACACCCTGGACAATTTTGCCCCCCGTAGCCTTGGCAATCCTTGTCCCTTGTCCCACGGTGCCGATGGAAGCGCCGCAAGATGAGGTATAGTAATCGCTACGGTTCTTGGCTGGATCATCGTCGAGTCCCTGAGGAGCGCCGCCGCTTTGCAAACTCAGAGCCAATACCTTGATTTTCTCTGCCACTAGCTTGGCAGTGACTGATGCCTCGGTGATGTCGTAGGATAGATTGGAAATTTGCTGGCAGATAGCATCGTGGCCGGCTGCGTCACCAAACCAGACGATGATCCGCCTCGAATCTCCACGCCAACCTATTTTGCCGCCTGGTGCTTCTGCCAGCTCATCGAGGGCATAGAACTGAGCCTCTGGAACGTCCTGGCCGCCAGTAACTGTCCAGGCAGTAACCGCTGCTTGGATTTCCGCTGTATTGGCACTTAGGCTATGGTTGTGCGCGAAAACATAGCGATGCTTGCTAGGATCTGGATCCGGGGCCGGAAAGTCTTTGTATTCGCCAACTCCAAACTGGACATCTGCCCCTAGCTCCCCAATTTGGGTGAGGACATCTAAAATTCCAGTTTTGACAGCATTGATCGCATTCCTCATGCTGCTGGTGGTGTCTGCCAGAAAATAGGCATCGACTTTCGGAACTATCCCGGATTTCGGTATCGTGACTTTCACCTCTTCGGCTAAAGTCTGCTCCATCGACAGGATTAGATCATTGGTCGCAGGTGTAACCTGAATCGGAATATTCATCTGTCTTCGCGGCAGGAGACTCTCGCTTTCAGCGACGAGAGGAAAGCCGCGCCTCCACCGCCGTTGTACAATTGAGAGATACCGAAACGCGAAAACACGGCGCAGTAGGTATCAGCACCTTGAAAACTAGAGTTAGGGGGTTCCAACCAGGAAAGCAAGGCTTGGTAAAAACTCTAAGCAACAAGTACCAAGTCTTGTAAGACTCCGTACCGCAGGGCTTGCGGAATCGGGACTCTGCAATGGGTCGAAAGTCTGTGGACACAAGGTAAGACGGGGACATAACTAACGCGAGTTGGTGGTGTACGCAGATGTGGAAGAAGCAGAAACCTAAATCGCGAGGTTTAGGAATCCCGCGCTTTTAGCGCTGGGAGGATGTCAATTGAACCACTCCTTAGAGTAAGCCAATTATTGATCTGATCCTTTTACCCGTTAAACGATAGCATAAAAGCTAGCAATTGTTACAAGCTTTACAAAAAAACTTACTATCTAACCACCAATCCTTGAGCGTCTATTCACTGCCATCCATGATTCAACATATTGTAGCGCTTCTTGCCAAACCTCATAGCCACGGCGATTTAAATGTACCCCATCAGTTGTTAGGTTCAGCTGCATTTGGTCTTGTTGATCAACAAACCAACTGTTTAGATTCAGATAACCTGCGCTCTCTTGCTGGGCAACCATTGCAATTTGTTGGTTAAGGTTGCGAATGCGCTGATTGGGAATTGCTTTCAATCTAGTAGGCAAAATCGACTGCACAATCACTTGAGATTGGGGATGATTCCGGCGCAAGCGCTGCACAATCTGGCGTATATTACCGAGAATTACGCGATCGCTTTTTCCTTGGCGCAAGTCATTAGTGCCAACCATAACATAGATCGTATCAGGCTTAGTTTGGGAAAAAGCAGACAACCTGTTAAGAACTTGACCAGAATTTTCGCCAGAAATTGATTGATTGAGCCAAAATTGACTGCCAGGGAGTTGTTGTGAGGGAAACCACAGACTCAGTGAATCTCCAACTAAAATAGCCAAACGATTGGAACCTTGCCCAAAGTTTACGGCTTTGGCTTCCTCCTCTAGTAAACGCTGCCACTGTCGATAAGTAGGTTTTGCTAGAGTTTGTCTTTGAGAAGAACCTCCCCTTAACCAAAATGACTGAAAACTATCAGCAGGCAAACGAGTATAAATCTTACCTGCTTTCAAGGCGGCTAATCTTTGATAATAGAGTTGACTTCCAGAGGCCGGCGAGATTTTGGTATATTTTGGTCTGTTGAAAGCTCGCCGATTTACCAACTGTTGCTTGTTAGCAGTAGCTGAAACTGGTGTCAGCCTCAATTGCTTTGTTTTCTTTGAGTGATAGTTGCTGAATTCAGGAGAAGTTATTACCTCAATCGATTTAATTATACTAGCGACAACTGACCTAAAATTCCCAGCAGCACTTGCAGTTAGTAAGGAGGAGAAATTATCTCCTTGCTGTGGAGGTAATCCTGGAGTAGGCGGTAGAGATAATGGTCCAGTTGTTAATAAGCCTGCTGCCAAGAGAAAAGGATCGCTCATTTGCAAAATCATCATGCTTACTTTTCTTTTGACAGCAGTTGTCGAGGACTCTCAGGAAGTTAATCTAATCAAAGTAAAGACTGCTTAACTCTGCAAGCGGAATCTCATTGGTAGATGTGGGATCAAGGAAATAAGGATGGATTGGTAGTAACTCCTCTCGAGAGCGCGTTAACGGTAAGGACAGTATTTGCTCTATGTGGTTTAAGTACTCTTGGGCAGTAGCCTCCCAAGTATGATTTTGGAGGACGTGTTTATGGGCAGATTGAGCAAAATCCTCCCACTCCTGAGGATTGCTAAGCAGTTGCTCCAAACCTCTAGCAATATCAGTAGGATCCTCTGGATCAACTAGCAACCCATAGTCCCGCTCTGGTTGTTGTAGACTTTCAGTAATCCCGCCATTTTTAGTGACGACTACTGGCAATCCTGCTGCCGCAGCTTCTAAAGGACCAAGACCAAAAGGCTCAAACAGTGAGGTTAAGGCAAACACTGAACGACGCTTCGCCAAAAACCGATAAGTTGCTGCCAGTGCTGGTTGATCCGGTACACCAAAAGCACTAATTTTGCCCCAGAGGTTATGTTCTCTAATTACCTCGCGGATAGGAGCGAGCACCATTTGTTCTGTCTGTTTATCTTTAGCCTCTTCCTGTAGGGGATTATCCATGCCAGCAGTAATCATCACCAAGTTAGCCAGCTCCTGGAGCTTTTGGCTTCCAGCAAAGGCTTGCACTAACCCTAAGAGATTTTTCTTGGGAGCAAGTCGGCTCGATGCCAAAATTACGGGTAAATCCCGCCGTGGTTCACTAATATCCCGTGCCAATCGCTCCAGAATTAGCTCGTAGGCAATTTCTTCATTATAGGCGCGACTTTCGGCGCTGAACATTGCCGGATCTACTCCTGGGGGGATGGCGGCAAAGCGAGTGTCGTCATCAACATTGACTGCTCCGTGATAAGCCTGATGAGTATATTGTTGGAAACGTTCCTGTCGCGTGTTGGTGATGTTAAGAGCTGAGCGATTCATGCTCAAACGTTCGACTAACAGGCGATATCTGAATTTGTAGTACTCATCCATTTCCTCGAGATTATCAGCATTTACCTCTAGCTTATCCATCTTTTGAGCACCTAGAGAATGGGCGGTAAAGGTGAAAGGCAAACTGATTTTGTCTTCAATCAGAACCCCGCAAAGTCCGCCATCGCTATAGTGAGCAGTCATAACATCCGGCAAATCACCTTGCTGTTGATAGAATTTAAGGATATTGGGTACCCAATCCTGAACTAGATGAGGCCAGAGTAATTCTTTGCGCATAAATTCTGGTGGTCCAGCTGGTAAACGGACAATACGGACATTGTCCACGCCTGGATAAGCATCAAAAGGCTCAGCGAACTCTCGCCACTCTGGGTCGATAATTTGGCGAGTAAGAATATCAACTTTGTGACCTTTACGAGCAAGTGCTAGGGCAACTTCCTTAACATAGACTAATTGACCTCCAAAATCTGGATGTTCTGTTATGTAACTATCGTTTTTGTCGAAGTTACCCTGGGGGTTGAGAAATCCAATATACATCGCGGGATTCCTGTACAAACTCCTTGTTTTCAGGTAGTTTACCGTTTAGTGCGTTAGATCAGATCAAATCGGAGCCAATTTAGATTTAGAGACTGGCATCAATTTTTTCTAGTCAGTGGGGAATTAAAGACGCGGAGAGGCGGAGAGGCGGAGAGGCGGAGACAGGTTGAGGCGGAGACACGGAGACACGGAGACACGGAGACACGGAGACACGGAGACACGGAGACACGGAGAATTCCAATCCCACGCAAAATTTCTTCACCCCATCCCCCCTCTGTTGGTTAACTGGTAGTGATTTTTTTCCACAAGTCCTCATACTCCGATGATTCAGATAAAGGTTCGAGAAAATCGCTTTTATCGAGTTTGTCAGCATCCGGCAGGAGTAGGTGATGAGCTTGTAGCTCTTTTGGTAGTTGCTCTGGCTCCTTTGACTGGAAGAAGATTGGCGAAGCAGCATGGCTGAGTCGAGTAATGGCAGTTGCGATTTCTTGTTGCCAGCAAAAATCAATCCACTCCTGGGTTAAAGAGGTTAAAGACTCTTGCTGTACTTTATCTTCGGAGTTAGAATCGGCAGCTAGAGATTTTGGTTTCACCCACAAATCTACCCACAAAGCTGTTCCCGACTCAGGAAATACTGCCTCAAGGCGGTGATCACGTGCGACAATTGGTAGGATGTCGGTGGACCAACCCACTGCTACCCAGGTATCACCCAAAAGCAGGGGTTGTAAATAGTTGTCAGAGCTATAGAATTTAATCTGTTGATGTAGCGTATAGAGTTCCTTTTCCAGGTCTGGCACCTTGCTCAAATCACTACTATTGTAGGAAAAACCAAGTTTTTTCAAAGTCAAGCCGATAAATTCTCGCGGTTGGTTTAGCATAGAAATTCGTCCGCGCAAATTGGGATTCCACAAGTCACTCCAATCTTTGGGTGGCTCTAAATCTTCGGATTTAAATTTATCGCGGCGATAGATAATCAGCGTACTCCCCCAACGGTAGGGAGCCCCCAAAACTTTAACATACTCATTTGCCTGATTCTGTTTATGGTTGGGTTTTTCACCTTCTTGATTAGTTACGAGCAACTTTTGCAATCGCTCTGGCAAATGCTGCCAATTTGAGTTTCGCTGGAGACTAAAAGGTTCAATCAGTTCTTTATCGATCGCTTGTGCCAACCAATAGTATCCTAAGGTAACAAGGTTAGTCGGCACTGTTGTTCTAGAGCCGATGAAAGGCAAAAAATCTAATAACCTCTGCTGCTGGATATTTGGGTTTTGACTTTCCTGTTTCCAGGTTTCCAAGCGGGAGAATATGACTTGTAACTGTTTAGCTACGTCAAAATCAACAGTGGCAGGTTTGTGCAGTTGCTTGCGGAATCTATTTAACAGCTGAACCGGGATGGAATCTTGCAAAAGCAGCACTTTCAAATGCTCCTGCTGTCTACTACTACAAGAGGAAGCCAACTGACTCAGAGCTAGGCTAGCGCCACCCACGAGAAAAGACCGTCGCTTAATCATCACAAGTAGGAATTAGAGGGCACAATAGTAACCTCGATGCCAGAATCGAAATATCTAGAGAGGACTACGCTCAACATCAAAGAAAATAACCAGATTTGAGTTAAAACTCAATTTTTCCCAATCTGTTACCAAATAATTAGTCAAGGACTTAATCAGTTCATGTTCTCAAATAGTTAAATGAATCAGCAATCAGCGTTAATTACACTTTAATTTGACTAGCATAACAAAGTAAATCAGTTAAAGTAATTAGAAATCAGATGGATGCAGTTCAAAAGCAAATTATTGCTTTAACTCATAAAGTTGATGCTCTCTACCAAATAATCGAGCAGCTTAATAGTCAAATAGCTGAGTGTTTCTCGCAAATTGGACAGAATTCGCAATTGGAATCTGGTAACTCAGCTTCAGGCCCTAACTCTAGACTACCGTCCTATCAGAGTCCAAGTCTGTTGAAATCAGTGATGGATCACAAGGACATCCTGGTTGATGGCAATAATGGATTGAGTTCTTCTTATCAAAATAGCGAAAATACTTTGTCGGCTGATATTCAAGTGCAACGCCTGACTGCCCAGCTGACGGCAGCTTACAATCGTATTGCTGCTCTCGAAGAACAACTGCTAGCTAGAAGAATCCATTCTTAAGTTCCTTGCCTGAGCAGCTTTCTGAGTAGTCCCTTCGCTGCCTAGGGTAGGGCTTGACGCACCACGCTTTGCCCCTAGGTTGAAGTGGTAGTAGGACGTTAACAACTCTTGTTTTAAATTGAAAGAGCAATATTATATCGATTTCATTTATGTTTGCTACAGATGCTGATGACGCGGAGACACGGAGACGCGGAGACACGGAGACGCGGAGACACGGGGACTGATGTATAGCAGGTATTTAGGAAATTGGTATCATGCCACTACTTTCGTTATCCTCAGCATTGTTAGTGTTATTTGTCAAGTCATGGTCATCAATTACTCACCTTTCTAAGGGAACTCCAAGAAATAAATTATCCAATTTACTTGGAAATATGACCTAAAGAATCTTCTCCCCCTCTCCCCCTCTCCCCCTCTCCCCCTCTCCTCGATGGGATATTTTTTTATTTGGAAGTCCCTAAGCTCTCGCCATGCCCGATAGCGGAGTTTGGCGTCAAGGGTGTCATCTTAACTTTGAGAGTATCGATCTAATAAGGATTCAATCGCCGTGAGTAATTGAGTTTGACTCCAGTCTTGGTAAAGATGAGCAGCAATTGAGCATCCCCCAGCACCAACACCTTCTTTCACATATCCCTGCTCATAAGCCCTGAGTTGAGGATAGCCAGATTTAGCAAAACTTAATTCCGTTGCCAATAGTGGGACATCGCCAACTTCTGTTGCTAATCCGACAGTGTCACCAGTAGAATCCTCCGCTACCCAGCGAGTTGTACCCACTACTACTTGTGTAGGCTGCCATTCCAGAGGCGAGGAAAAAGCAAAGTTTTCTTGATATTTTGCTGTTATTGCACGGGTGAACGAAATTTTGGGCGGCATTTGATTTCTCCGCGTCTGGGCGTCTGGGCGTCTGGGCGTCTGCTTAATTGTTCCCCCACTCTTTTTTTCGTTCACCCTTATTGCACTTTCCCGATGCTCCCAACCTGCACGCCCCAATGCCTGGGCTAGGGCATAAACCGCCAGCATTTGTGTACCTCCAGCTAGTAAAACTCCACAGCTGCGACTAGCAGTAATCGTCATCGCTGCTGCCACAATTTGCATCGGGTCCCCTACTGCCGCCACTAACTGTAGAGGATTGAATTTTGGAGGTAAAACTTGGGATTTAAGCTGTAAATCCCAGAGACCAGCGCGTTTTAAACCTCTTTGCACAACTTCCCACTTTTGGGCATGATTACATCGAGGGTGACTACTGTTAACCTTGCCAGCAGCGTCAATTCCCAAGCCCGTAAGGACACTTAAAGCTGTTGTCGTGCCTCCCACTACACACTCACTGAGGATTACATAGCTGTCAGCAGCAATAGCAGCTAACTTGTGTCCCCACTCTAAACCTTGTTCAAACAGCTCATACACGGTATCGAGAGGTAGAGCTGCACCAGTAGAGAGACATAAAGCCGGGGCACCACCCAAATCAATTGCTGGAACTGTTGGTGGATGAGGTAAACCAGCATTAAACAGATAGATGGGGAGATTAAAGGCTTCAACGACTGCGCGGGAAATTAGTACAGGCGATACTCCCAACTCTAGAGGTGGTAAGGGATATTGAGGTTGTAAGCTCACCCCATTGACTAAAAATTCAGCATCGGCAATGGCAGTATATTGACGGGCACTAGGAGTGGCACCGGCGGCAGAGATACCTGGAATTAAACCTGTGGCAGTAAATCCTAAGATGCAAGCAATAACTGGTGGGCGTTTCTGATACTGCTGCAACCATTGATGTCCCTGCTTTAGGTTAGTATAAACTCGGATCATTGGACACACTCCGTTTCTAGAAGCTTACACTTACTCGAACAGAAGTGTAGGTACGTCAAATGTAGAGCTAAACATGTAAAGCTAAACACCTTACTGGCACTATGAGCTATCGCGACATCATTACTATTGAACCGGATAAGCGTGGAGGCAAGCCCTGCATTCGTCGAATGCGGATTACAGTTTACGATGTTCTTGGTTGGCTCGCTGCCGGAATGTCTGTTGCTGAGATTATTGATGAGTTCCCAGAACTAACTCAAGCAGACATTATAGCCTGTTTAGAGTTTGCCGCTGATCGCGATCATCGTTTAGTTGCTTTGGTGAGTACCAATTGAAACTACTATTAGTAGAAAATTAAGCAACAATAACAAATGCTAATAGAGGTATTTTAATCGTGAATGTGACTGTTGATGAAATCTTACACGATCCACTCAAGTATCTGCGCCAAGTAGAAGCAGGTGAAACTGTTGTCATTGTTCGCTTCAATCAACCGATTGCTGAACTTAGACCTATTGCCAGTAGTAATAAATTAAGACCATTTGGTTTGTGTGCAGGCGAATTTACCGTTCCAGATGATTTCGATGCTCCTTTACCAGAAGACATTCTCTCTTCATTCGAGGGCACATGAGGATTCTGCTAGATACACATATCTTTCTGTGGTTCATTAGTGGCAACACCAAATTGTCAAGCGATGTTCGGGATGCCATTTGTGATCGAGCAAATGAAATTTATCTGAGTGCCGTTTCAGTTTGGGAAGCAACTGTCAAGTATCAGTTGGGGAAATTGCCTCTGCCGGAGCATCCCGGAACCTATTTACCATTACAGCGAGATCTTCATCAAATTTCGAGTCTTGCTCTTGATGAAAGCAGCGTAGCACAACTGGCTAATCTACCACCATTACATCGTGATCCCTTCGACAGAATGCTAATCTGTCAAGCATTGGAAAAGGGTTTAACTATTGCCACAGTAGATACAGCAGTCCGTGCCTATTCAGTGAGTGTTATGTAGCAGTGGGGCCTAACGACTCAACTCACTGGCGAGGAGGAACTCTAAAAACCAAACCCATAACTCTAGTGTTTCTTCAGAGCTGAAGTTACCCGTGCATATATACTGCGAACTCTCTCTCAACGGATGGTGCGGTGGTATCGAAACCGCCCAAAGCTGGAAAACTCGTAGAGAAGTTGTTGAAAATTATAACTTGACAAATGCCTGGAGACGTTAGATACTACAGGTTACAGCTCCCTGCACGAGAAGAGAGGCTGCCACTTAGCCTAGGACGCACATTCCCGGTAAATATATGGGTGGACAACTGTCGATTGGACGCATACGGTAGGTAGCCCTCTCGTTCCATTTGGGAGTTGCTATACTCACTATCCCAATAAGAATCTCCCCACACATCATCATACATTTTCCAATAGTTGAGTTTGAAAATACCCTTCTGGACACTAAAGCCAAAGCGACTGTCAGAGTATTTTACCCACATATCGTCAATGGTTTTGAGGTCTTTGCAGAAGAAATTATTGATAGATTCTTGGTCTAGATATCTTTCCTCTTCTCTATCAGCAATATAGAGCATGGCTCTAGCTGTTTTCAAATCGGCTTCCTGCCACTTCTGGTTTGCCAGTAAGTTGTCAAGTTCTGAAAGATAGTGTTGTTTGAGAGACTCCTTGACACTACTCAATAGTTTATCATCCCCACCTGTCGAGAGTAATTCGATAAAATCTTGATGGAAAATTTCGACGTTTTCTGCTGATAAAACTTTGCCCTCGATGTTTTGAGCAAACGGACTATATCCTTTCATAAGAAGGAAGGCTTTCCGATAATATTTAATGCTTTCATCAGTCTTTTCTTCTTGTTTAAATAAATTGCCTTCTGTCTTGAGAGTAAGAATACGAAGTTGGCATTTGACCTTGGCGCTGTCGCATTTTTCTTCCTGGCTATTACTATGGGCTTCTGATGGCAACTGTTTTTTACTCTTTTGAAGATATTTTCTGGCTAGTTCCAAGTCTGGCTCTTGAAGCTCCTGATAACCAATAGACATACCTGCCAATAGCATAGCTAGCTTGTATTTGGGGTTGGAGATGTTGACAGATTGACCAGCTAGTGAAAATAGCTCTTTGGCTTCAGTATGAGAACCTTCATCTTCCAGTTGTCCGGCTAGTTTAGCTAGTTTTTCAGCATTGTTAAGATATACCTCAGTTTCTGCAACTTTCTTTCCTGACCACAGGGCAAATATACCTAAAATTACTGCCACCGAGGTAGTAAAAGTTAAGACCATAGTCCCTCGGCGAATCTGTCGTTTGGCTTGACGATTGGCCTCAGTTAATACCAGATTTCTCTTTTCTGCTGCTTCCCTATCCTTTCTCTCCCTCTCTAATTGAGCCTCTTGTTCTTTTTGAGCTATTTGCTTCTTTCTCTGCTTCTCGTCACTAGCCGCCAAAAACTGCCGGTCCTGATAACTCAAATCTTTACCTTGAGCCCAGGCTTGAGCATCAAGCAGAGTTTTACCGCGCAACAGTCTCGACTCATCGGAGCAATCAGAAGCCACCCAAGCCCTAAACGCTTCCGAATAGGGACGTAAACTAGCTAATTGCTGCTCAATCCAATGGTGATTAAAAACCTCTTGGTAAATCTGATTGTAAATACTGAGCTTACCCTCTCGCCTTACCACTAAGCCCGATAGCCGTAACTCGCTTTGTTCGCTAGTGTTAGTAAAGTCAATTTCACCTTGCTGAATCAGCTGCTGATATAATTCCAGTAAATAGCCAGCCTTTTGCTCATCCCTAGTAATTATGCGATCGCGAATGGTCCGTAAATGCTCTGGCTCATCTTGGGCTTCCCAACTCTCAATAATCTGTTCTCTAACTACCTGCTCAACTGAATAAGGATGTTCCTTCTGAGACTCCAAAACCATCAACTGGCATAACTTCTGCGTCAGAAATGGTTGTCCCCCTGTCCAATCTAAGATTTCCTCCATGACAGCCTGGGGATTGCTGAATCTGCCCGACAATCCCTTAAGAAGTGGTTCCACTTCCTGTAATCGAAAACCAGCCAGAGTAATTGCTTGACCAATATTAAAAGGAGTGCGTCTTTTATCCTCAATTAAATTAGATGGTGATGCCACTCCCAACAAACAAAAAGTCAAGCGATTGTATTGAGGATTATCAGCACGTTGGTTATAACAAGCGCGGATAAAAGCAAAAAAATCATCCGTAGGAAATTTGAGACTCAAAACACTATCAATTTCATCAATGAAAATGATAGTGTTTTGAGCAACCTCAAGCAGCAGTACCTCTTCAATAAACTTGCGAAACCGCTTGAGGGGCGAAAGCAGTTGGCGTGAGTACCACCACTGTTCTAAATCTAGCTCTAAATCAAAGCTATCAATCAGGGTGTCGATTAAACCCACATACCACTGCTCAGGTGTAACCTCCTGTACCTCTTGACACTCCTCGCGAGTAGAGCAACGAGGATTCTTTCTTCACGGGGATTCTTATGAACTTGCCCTCAGAAAGCATACACCGACTGTCCGGCGGCGTTTGAAGCGATGTTTTTCGAGTTCTCGCCTTAACGACTTCCACATTTATACAAGATCTAGGATTTATGCTACCAGGGTTCCG
>JAAHGS010000121.1 GCA_010692645.1 Symploca sp. SIO2E9 | reverse complement strand
TACCCGCGTGTTTAGCTAGAGCGATTTTTTGGTTTGGAGCTCTGATTCTTAACTGAGTTTTGAATCCTAGTAACATTTGTTAGTCAATGTGATTATTTGTTAGCAAATCATTTACTGTTGATTAACCTCCTGATGGTGTGATTCCACCGATGCCTGCACCTCATGGCGATCGCGTTTCTGCTGTCTTGAATTGGGCAAAGGGAACAGGTGGTTGTGGTTTATCGAGCGTACAAGAGGTTCTAGAGGAAATTATAAACCCTCAATAGCCTCCTCGAACTCCCTCAGCACAACTTTGGGGAGGCTGTGGAATGTACCCTATGAACGCAATACTTTTTTCACAGGCCGTGAGCAAGTTTTGGCACAACTACGGGAAACTCTCCAGCAAAGCCAAGCAGTTGCTTTAAGTCAAGTGCAGGCAATTAGTGGTTTAGGGGGCATTGGCAAAACACAAACGGCGGTGGAGTACGCCTATCGATATCGTGAAGAATATCAAGCTGTTTTCTGGGTTAGGGCTGATACCAGGCTGGAGTTGAGAACAGCTTTTGTCGAGATGGCAAAGTTATTAAATCTGCTCCAAGAGAATATTGATGCCGAGGGTGCAGTGAGGGTGGTTAAGAGTTGGCTAGAAAAGCACTCTGATTGGCTGCTAATCTTTGATAATGCTGATCGACCAGAATTACTTAAATCCTTTGTTCCTCATAATCCTCAAGGTCATATCTTTCTGACTTCTCGTGCTCAGGTTTTCGATATGTTGGGAATCGTTAGACCAGTTGAAATTAGAGAAATGTTACCTGAGGAGGCGGTAGCATTTCTGTTGAGAAGAACTGGTAGGGATGAGAGTAATTTACTTGAAACAGAGGTAGCAGCACAACTTGCTGAAGAACTTGGTTACTTGCCTCTAGCACTGGAGCAGGCGGGAGCCTATATTCATGCCAAAAGGGTTCGCTTTGAGACTTACCTTGCCAGTTATTGTAAGCGTCGCTTGCAGTTATTGCAGAAATCTAAACCAGTAGCAGGTAATTATCCTGAGTCAGTTGCTACTACTTGGGCAATTAATTTTCATGAGGTGGAGGAAATTTCAGAGGCATCGGCTGATTTATTGCGTTTTATCGCCTTCTTACAGGCTGATGCTATGCCCTTAGAACTCTTTGTTAGGGCATCTTCTGAACTTGGTTCTACTCTTGCTGCTGCCTTAGCTGATGTCGATAATGACCCTTTGGTACTTCATGAGACGATAGAACCCCTTACGCGTTACTCTCTAATTCGCATCAGTATTGAAACCGATACTTATAGTATCCACCGCTTGGTGCAGGAAGTTTTGAAAGCCCAAATGAGTACAGAAACGCGGTATCTATGGGCTGAGCGTGCTGTCGATGGTATAAGCCAAGCTTTCCCTATTGCCCACTTCGATAGTTGGCGTCTTTGCGATCGACTTCTCCCCCATGCTAAGGTAGCAGCGCAATTAGTAGAAGAATATCAATTTCAATCAGAAGCGATCGCTTGCTTATTGGATAGAGCTGGCTACTTTTTATATAGAAGGGCTCAGTACAAAAATGCCGAGTCCTTACTAGAGAAAGCCTTGGTAATGAGGGAAAAGTTACTAGGTCAAGAACACTCTGATTTTGCTGCAACCTTGAGCCATCTAGGACTGCTCTATAAATCAATGGGACGTTATAGGGAAGCAGAAACTCTACTGAGCCAGTCACTAGAAATTAGAAAACGTATCCTCGGAGAAGAGGCTTTACCAGTAGCTCTCACTCTTAATGATCTGGCAAAATTGTACCGTCTTCTAGGTAATTACCAGAAAGCGAAGAATCTCTATGAGCAAGCACTCAGGCTTAGAAGGCTTGCACTTGGAGAAGAGCATCCAGATGTGGCTACCAGTCTCAATGACTTGGCAGAAATTTACCGTATTTTGGGTGATTACTCTCAAGCTGAACCCCTCTATCTAGAAGCTTTGCGGATGAGAGAGAGCTTGCTGCCAGAAGATCATCCAGAGCTGGCTAACAGTCTCAATGATTTAGGCAGATTTTATCGTGGTTTGGGTTTTAACCAAAAAGCAGAGTCTTTGTATGAGAGAGCCTTGGCAATCAACCAACGTCTCTGGGGTAAAGAGCATCCTGAAGTAGCCAAAAGCCTTAATGGTTTGGGACAACTTTACTATTATCAAGGTCACTATTCTCAAGCGGAACAGATGCTTATAGAAGCGCTAGAAATCAGAAAAAGACGCTTGGGAGAAGAACATCCAGATGTAGCCAATAGTCTAGATAATCTTGCCAAAGTTTACCAAGCTCAGGGGCGTTACTTGGAAGCGGAAAAATTACATGAACAAGCCTTGGCAATCAGTAGACAATTGTTGGGAGAACAACATCCAGATGTTGCCCGTAGTCTCAATAACTTAGCACAGTTATACTCTTCCCAAGGAGTTTACACACAAGCAGAGCAACTTTACCAACAAGCGATCGCAATTACCAAAAGAACACTAGGAGATAACCACCCGGATGTTGCCCTAACTCTAGATAACCTGGGAATGCTCTATGCCAAACAGGGAAGAAGTGAGGAAGCCAAGCCTTTGCTCCAGAAAGCTTTGGAGATTTTCGAGCAAAAATTAGAAGCCAATCATCCCTGGACAATCAGATGCCGTGAAAATCTCGAAGCACTTGTTTAATGCTATTGTGGCAGTTCCTAAGAATCTTCAACAAGATAAACTACCCACCCTTACGAGAGTTGAAGGGTGGGTTTTACAGATCCTAGATGGATCCTATCAGCCTAACTGACAGCTTTAGTCAACGAATGGGAGCCACAAGCAATATCTAGCGTCTCCAAGAACTTGCCAGGTATCGCCTTGGCGCACTGGAAAGGTGAATGAGGAAGCAGCAGGATACTTCTCCTGTTGTGGGTCCAATCGCGTTTCTACTTTGGTTATATTCCCTGGTGTAGTTGCGGTGGAAGTTGATTGTCGATCTGGCACTGAATTTGTATTACAGACTACTATGCCGGCTGTTTCTTCAAAGTATTCTTGATTTGGCATCCGTGTCTCCCACTCTCCAAAACTGGTGGCACTAGCAGGATAGGAGAAAGCAAAGAGGAAGAAAACTGCTAGCAGGCACAAGGACAAAATTTTTCCTAATTTTGGCATTTGACTATGTTACGATAAACAACTTTGGTAACTTTGAGGGCTTATGCCTCAAACTTGTCTTGGATAGCAAACCAAACCAAGCATTTAACTTCCTGCTTTTGTTTGCCCTACATATAATAAGACATTTTAACCAGGCAATTCAGGCCAATTTTTCAAGTTAGGGACAGTTTTTGTAAGAATTGGGTCATATAGCGCTACGCGCAAGGCAGCACTTCGACAGGCTCAGTGACCGGGCAGAAGGCAGAAGGCAGAAGTTGAGTGTGACAAAGTTTTAGCGATTTAGCTTGTCCTAACCTTAATACGTACTGCTATAACTCAAAAAAAAGAGTTACCCCTTGACAGTTAGTTATACCAATTTCTCAAATGCCTGTTGTACATCAACCTTCGTGTCTACTTGTCACCGCATCTGGGCGTCATCAGCATCTGTAGCAAACATAAATGAAATCGATAAGTAGTCGGACATAAATAAACAACACTATGTTAAAAAGTGTAAAGAATTTCAATCCTTTGCTGTTCCCTGTTCCTTTATTTCCACAGTTAACTTTACTTTCGTCCGACTACTGATTAGTCAGTGATGCCCTCAAAGAAGAGCGTAGGCAATGCCAATTTCATAAAATAGTGCAACACTTAGTGGAAAAAATGCTCAGAAAACACCTTAGATATTTCCCCAAAATTAGTATCTTTAGTCATAAGCTTTTATTTAGGAGTAAAAATACCAAGGCAAAAATTAGTAGATTTTACTCTTTACTCTTCAGTTGTGCCTTCTTGCTAACTAGCCTTGCCCTCATCCCTACCGCCAACTCAACCGCCCCAGATACATCTGAAATATCTGCTAATCCTCAAACCATGGTGCAACAGGGTAAAGCTTACTATGATGCCCAACAGTTTATAGAAGCCATAGAAATCTTAAAACAAGCAGCTGAAGCTTTTAAAATTCAAGGAGATCAATTGCGACAGGCAATGACCTTAAACAATCTGGCTTTAGCATATCAACAGCTGGGACAGTGGAGTGAGGCACAAGTAGTCATTGCCTCCAGCTTGGAATTATTGCAAAATCCTAACACAACTCAACAGTTGCAAATGCAAGGGGCAGCCCTTGATCTTCAGGGACAAATCTATTTAGCCCAGGGACAAGCAAATTCAGCCGGGGAATACTTCTCTACAGCAGCAGCTATCTACACTAAAGCAGGAGATGAGATTGGAGTACTCCGCAGCCAGATTAACTACGCTCAGGCACTACAAGCTTCCGGTATGTACCAGCGCGCCCTCGAAATTCTACAACAGGCTAGTATCACTTTACAAAAACAGCCAGATTCAGTACTCAAGGCAATTAGTCTCAGAAGCCTAGGCAGAACTCAGCGTTTGATTGGTAATCTTGATCAGTCTGAGGATATTTTAGAACAAAGTTTAGAGGTTGCCCAAGCGGTAGAATCGCCCCAAGAAATCAGTGCTGCTTTCTTAAGTTTAGGCAACACTGCCAAAGCCCAAGCTGATACCCAAGCAGCTTGGGATTACTATCAACAAACAGCTGCCAACCCTAATATCCAACCAATTACTAGAATTCAAGCCCAGCTCAATCTCTTAAGCCTACTAGTAGATGCTCCCCAAAAATCAATTACTGTCCTTGAATTACTGTCTCAAATTCAAGCGCAGATTGCACAACTTCCCCCATCTCGTGCCTCTGTGGATGCCCAGATTAACTTGGCTCGTTCTTGGCTCAAATTAGAGAATCAAGGGAACATTAAATCTCAAACTATAGCCGAATTACTTAGCAAGACTATTCAACAAGCTAGAATCATTAAAGACCAAAGAGGAGAATCTTATGCCCTTGGTCAACTAGGTATTCTCTACGAAAAAACTCAACAATTAGAGGCAGCCCAAGAACTTATCGAAAAAGCTTTACTCATCGCTCAATCAATTAATGCCCCAGAAATTGCCTATAACTGGCAGTGGCAGCTAGGAAAGCTACTGCAAGCTCAAGGAGAAACCAAAAGTGCAATTGCAGCCTACACCTCTGCTGTTAGCACCCTGGAATCTTTGCGTAGCGACATTGTTAGCATTAACCCTGATGTTCAATTCTCCTTTCGGGAGAGCGTTGAACCAATTTATCGTGAGTTAGTGGGTTTGCTATTACAATCTCAAGGTAGCCAAAGCAATGGAGAAAACCTTGAACAAGCCCTAAAGGTGATTGAATCTCTCCAGCAGGCAGAACTAGTCAACTTTTTTCGAGAAGACTGTTTAGATAGTACTCCAGTCCAGATTGACGAAGTTGACAAGAGGGCAGTTGTACTGTACCCAATTGTTTTAAAAGACCGCTTAGAAGTAGTTGTATCTCTGCCCAATTCGACTTTGCGTCATTACGCCACTTTCTTGCCTCAAACAGAAGTCGAAGAGGTATTTACTAGACTACAACAAGAAATTGCTCCCGAAATTGCTGATTTTAATCGAGGCTCCGAGTCCCTGACAACATTCTGGCGGCCTAGAAGTGAAGCTCCTCCAGCTGAGGAATATTTAAATTTGGCTCAAAAGGTGTACGATTGGCTCATCAGGCCCTTAGAACAAGATCTTAGTGCCAGTGAAGCTGAAACTCTAGTCTTTGTTCTTGATGGTCCCCTGCTGAATTTACCGATGGCAGTACTACATGATGGTCAACAGTTTCTGGTGGAAAAATACGCAATTGCCCTCACGCCAGGATTGCAATTGCTAGATCCTAAACCGCTACCACGAGGTAAACTCACCGCTCTTAAAGCTGGAATCACCGAGGCTCGCGAAGATTTCCCTCCCCTTCCCTTTGTAGAGCGAGAATTGGAACAAATCAAGCTACAATTACCAGGCGAATTACTACTTGACCGGGAATTCACAAGCGCGACTATTGCTAGGAAAATTGGCTCAGTACCTTTCCCTGTAGTTCATCTGGCAACCCACGGTCAATTTAGCTCCAATGCCCAGGAGACTTTTATTTTAACTTGGGATCAGCGTCTCAATATTGATCAGCTCAGGAATCTATTGCGCTCTAGAGAAGAAAGCGTTTCAGAGGCAATTGAACTGCTAGTTCTTAGTGCCTGCCAAACGGCAACTGGGGATAAAAGAGCAGCACTGGGTTTGGCTGGTGTAGCAGTCAGGGCTGGAGCTCGCTCGACACTGGCAACGCTGTGGTTAGTTGATGACCGAGCAACAGCAGAGTTAATGATCCGATTTTATCGTGAATTAACCGATACTAGGATTAGTAAAGCGGAAGCCCTCCGCCGTGCTCAAGTGGCGCTGCTAAAAGATAAATATTACCAGCACCCGCGTTTATGGGCACCTTTCGTTCTCGTGGGAAATTGGCTTTGATTATGTCTTGCAATCTCTACTGGCTCGATCAAATTCAATCCTCAGAGCGTCTATTGGTGGGAAATCGAGCTTTTCACCTGAGTAAGCTGCGACAGCTGGGTTATCCAGTTATAACTGGTTTCGTGGTTCCAGCTAGCGCTTTTTGGAAATTTCTAGAACTTTTGGGAGAGTCGCAACCATCTCTAGCAGATTTAGCTGATTCTGACTTGCATTTGGATGTAGACAATCCTCGTCAGCTACAACTGGTAGCCCAACAAATTCGTCAACAGATTACAACAGCTCCATTGCCGCCAAGCTGGGAATTATTGCTTACTAGAGCAGCCCAAGCTCAACCAGCACCAGCAATGGTTTTATACCCTTCCCTATCATTGCGCTCACCAGTGGAGAGAATTGGCGATTACAACTTTGAGGCTCCGGCTTCGATATTTGACCAAATTAATAATCCTTACTGTTTACCGCCGGGAATTTGGGAATCCCACATTTGCCTAAATCAGCCAGAAGCACTAATACTCTCTCTCAAACGAGTTTGGGCGCAAATGTTTCGTGCCAGAAGTTTATTTTACTGGCAACGCGCTGGTATTAAACTACAGCAATTAAGTTTGGCAGTATTAATACAGCCGCTTTGGAATGCCTGCACTTCTGGAAGTATGCTTGCTGATGCAACTGAGTGGAATATTCAAGCCACCTGGGGACTAGAAACAGCTCTGTGTAAGGGAGAAGTGCTTCCAGACACCTATCACTTAGAGGCCCAAACAGGTACTTTACTTGCCTCGCAACTAGGTAATAAAACCCGCGCTTATCGTCTCAACCAAGAGTCACTGACACCGAAGCAAAATTGTCTACAGGCATATTTGCTCAGCGAAGAGCAACAACAACAATATGCCCTCGAAGAAAAGTATCTCCAACAGTTAATTGCCCTCTCACACCGATTGAGAGCTGAATTTAATCAGACTTTTTCTTTAGAATGGACGATTTGCCAAACTCCAGAGCACTCAGAACCACGGTTGTATATTACACAATTTAGTCCTCAAACTAGAATAGTAAGCTATGAGTCTTGGCGATCGCACTCTATTCTAACTCCAGATATCACTCCTCAACTAGTTAGAGGACTAGCAGCAGCAGCAGGAAGAGTCTCGGCACCAGCACAAGTGATAATTGACAAGGATGAAAATCTAGCAGAGATGATTCAGGGGAAGATTTTGGTTGCCAAAAGTGTTGCCCCTGACTGGCTGCCTTGGCTTAAGCAAGCTGCCGGTATTGTCACTGAAGAGGGCACAATGACTAGCCATGCTGCCATTATTGCTAGAGAATTAGGTCTTCCAGCTGTGGTTAGCGCTGCTGGCATTACCCAACTTATTAAAACTGGAGAACATCTACTATTAGATGGAGACCAAGGGGAAATTTATCGACTGGGGAGTGGGGAGAGGGGGAAAGAGGGAGAGGGGGAGAGAGGGAGAGGGGGAGAATATTTATTATCAAACTCGGGAATTCAACAGCAGCCACCAAGCTCTAATCACCAGAGTAATCATCGTAGTAATGGGCAACGCCTTAATTTTCAACAACCCCAACCGGGAAGAGCTATGCTGGGCAAACACATGGCTAATACTAAGCGTAATTTACCATCTAACTACTCTAATCTCAACCAATTCCCGATCGCCACTCAACTGCTAGTCAATCTCAGCCAGCCTGACTCCTTAGAGAAAATTGTTGGCCTGCCAGTGGATGGAATCGGGTTATTGCGTTCAGAACTAATGATGCTCAGTGCTTTAGAGAATCTGCATCCGAGTGAGTGGCTACGACAGGGACGCCAGGATGAATTGGTAGAACGACTAACTGAATTGATCGTTAAGTTTGCTGCTGCCTTAGCGCCTAGACCTGTATTATATCGCTCCTGGGATTGGCGTTCCCATGAATTTCAATCTCTAATTGGGGATCCTTTAGCATCAGAAACTGAAGTTAATCCGATTGTTGGTTTGCGCGGTACTCGCCGCTATCTAATTGACCCCTCTTGCTTTGATGTAGAACTAGCAGCTTTAAGACAAGTTTACTCTTACGGCTACACCAATATTCAGTTGATGTTACCTTTTGTGCGCACGGTTGAAGAGTTTAACTTTTGCCGCCGCCGGGCTGAACAAGCTGGGTTAACTGATAATCCTCACTTCCAAATCTGGATTATGGCAGAGGTGCCTTCGGTTTTATTATTGTTACCAGATTATGTTAAGGCAGGGGTTCAGGGTATTTCAATTGGTAGTAATGATTTGACTCAATTACTGCTAGCAGTTGACCGAGATCAAGGACAGTTTAGTGAGGTACTAGATGGGCGTCATCCAGCAGTTAAAAGAGCGATTAAACAATTAATTTATATGAGCAAAGAAGATGGTATTCCCTGCTCAATTTGTGGTCAGGCACCAGCTCAGTATCCGGAATTAATTGACTCTTTAGTGCAATGGGGGATTACTTCAATTTCTGTTGACTTGAATGCTCTAGAAAGTACTTATATTGCGATCGCTCGTGCCGAACAGCGTTTACTTTTAGAGTCTTTGCGGTCAAATAAATTTGGTGAAGAGTAACGAACATCAAAATCTAAGACCCCAATCTTGAAAACTTATAAGTAGTCGGACATAAATAAATGGCTCTGTGTAAAGAATTATGAAATCCGTCAAAGTTACCCTAAACCCTACACCCTACACCCTACACCCTAAACCCTACACCCTACACCCTACACCCTACACCCTACCTCAACCAGCAAACTTTATTTTTGTCGAGGTACTTACAGCTCGCGTAGGATGCATTAACGCCAGTGTAAGGCACCGAAATTCTGCCTCCTGTAAAGCGCAATATACTTAAAGAAAAGTTCCCGTAAATGTTCAAGAAGTTCGAGCTATGGTTCAATCCAACACAGCGATCGATGAACAACTTCGCCCTTTTCCAGACCATACCCAACTGCCAGAATCCGATGGAACCTTCGTGAAAAACTTTCAGGAACATCCCCAAAGTATTCTTCTGACTGATTCCATCGAGCCAATCCTGCAAGAACTTCACCCGGACAATCGCTATGTGATTGGTCAAGATTGTGGCATCTACTGGCGCGAGACAACCCCCCCTGAAAAAGGTGCACAAGCCCCAGATTGGTTTTATGTGCCTGGAGTGAAAGCGCGACTCGATGGTCGGATTAGACGCTCTTATGTCCTCTGGCGGGAGTATATAACACCTCTGATTGCCCTAGAGTTTGCATCGGGGACAGGTGCAGAAGAACGGGATAGGACGCCTTTGCAAGCAGTAGATGGAACAATTCAAAAACCAGGGAAATTCTGGGTATACGAACAAATTATTCGCATTCCTTATTATGGGATTTTTCTGATCAATACGGGAGAGTTGGAAGTTTACCACTGGGAAGATGGAAACTATGAGCGTCTGAGTGCGAACCAACGAAACCACTATCCTATTAATCGAATGAATGTAGAACTAGGGGTGTGGCGAGGCAGGTATTTGGGTCAACCAGAACAACCTTGGTTGCGATGGTGGGATCGAGAGGGCAATCTACTACTTACTGGAAAGGAGCGGGCAGAGATTGCCCACAACCAAGCCGAGCAGGAGCGACAAAAGCGGCAACAGTTGGTAGCACAGTTGAAAGTACTCAGTCCCGAACAACTTCAGGCATTAGGAATTGATCCTGCACTTTTGGAGTAATTTTAGTGCGATCGCCTGCTCTTGTCATTTGGGTTATTGACTTCCAAAAGGTATTGCTGCTTGCGGCAGAGATTATCGCTAAGACAGGTTTTTCTTGTTCAGCTCCAGCAACTCCTATTTTATCAAGGTTTCACCAGTGTTTCAGATTCATTTTTGGAGGGATTTAATATTCTCTTTTTATCATCTGAATCAGAGTTTGATAACCAATAGATGCTACCAATAACAATAGCAATTACTCCCAGCAATGTTGACAATGTTAAAATTCCGCCAAACGGAATTGATTTAGAATTTAATAAAACATCAGGATTCTTATTTGGTGACGAAATACTAACTCGTTTAGCTAGATTTGTCTGTTCACGAATATTTCTTCTCAAAGAATCTAAATCATTCCAGTCCTTAGTTTTTACCTTGAAAATTGAGGAATCAATCCCGAATTTAAGCTCAGAGTTGTAATCTTTAATTTCCAGAATTTTTTCCTGCACCAATTTATTTTTGGGTTCAATTTCCAGTATTTCTTGGTACTGTTCCTTTGCCTGAGTAAATTTACGTTGACTACGCAATTCGCTTCCGTATTTGAGCTTTGCTTTCACCAATCCTTCTTGGTTGCGAATTTTGTCAACTTGGTAGGCTCTTGTATACAATTCTACTGCTTTACCAAAATTTTCAGCATCCAAATATTCCTTTGCCAGAGCAAATAAAGCACTAAAGTGATTAGGATTTATTGTCACAACCTGCTCATAATGCTCAATCGCCTTCAGCTTTTTACCCTGTTGACGCAATGCCTTGGCTTGTTCGTAAATGGAACTAGTTTGTCCTTGCTCAAGTTTCTCCAATTCCCAGATTTCTTGAGGCATGGGGTAACGCTTAACCAACCAATGATGGATTAATTCAACTTTTACCTTACGTCCTGTTTGATCCAAATAGCCCTTTTCAGTTAGTTGTTTGGCTGCTTGAATCAAAGGTTCTGTGGCAATA
This sequence comes from Symploca sp. SIO2E9, assembly GCA_010692645.1. Classification (GTDB taxonomy): domain Bacteria; phylum Cyanobacteriota; class Cyanobacteriia; order Cyanobacteriales; family Coleofasciculaceae; genus SIO3C6. The sequence continues at coordinate 7,666 of JAAHGS010000121.1, read as the reverse complement.
ACTCCATAGTGTTTTAGCAAAGTTAATGGTTCTTCTAGAAGCGGTTGCCCTTCTGATTTAGAAATTTTTTCAGCTTCTGCTGCTGCTGAGAATACAACTCTCTCAGAGATAGAAAATCCATCCCATAACCAAGCTAACCCAGCGCCAGCATTCTCAATTGCCTTATCAATAATTCTTGCCACATCTTCACGACTGACTTGCCAATTTTCTTGTTCCCGCGCTCTCCCAAAAAGTGCAAAGCAGATTATTTGTGTAAAGTAGGGATGTCCTGCTGATAATTGATAAATTGCCTGAATTGCTGCTGGTTCATATTCCAGTACTCCCTTAGCTGGTTTAGTAATTAGCTCCTTGGTAGTTTGCTCATCTAATAAACCGATTTCAGCTCTGGTCGCATCCTCAAATAAATCAAGTAAATTTGGTAAATCTTTTGATTGTGTGCCGACAAATAAAATAATGAATAGGTTTTCTTGTTGGGAAACAAGTGATTTTAGAAATGGAAATAACTGTTCAACTATTGAATCGTAATTTTCGTTACTTAAAACATCAAACTCATCCAGTAATAATACTAGTTTCTTATCTCCGATTTGTTGATAAACTTGTGGTAATAATTTACCCGGCAATAGATAGGGTTCAGTTTCTAAATCTGCTTCTGAATACAGAGTAAACTTATCTGGATCTATATCAACTGAATCATTCAAGCGATCGATAATTTCTGTAGCCAGGGCTTCCAAGATGCCCCCGAAGGATTCATTGCTATAGCGTTCAAGATCAAAGTGAATAAAAGTAAACTGGTCAGATGCGACAAATTTAGGAATATAATTAAGTACAGATGACTTACCAATTCGCCTTTGTCCATGCAACAGTATGAACTTATTCTCTTTTTTGAGCTTATTCTCAATCAACTGGAATAGTTTTCTTCGTCCGAAAAATAATTCCGGTTCGTTTTCATCAATTGGACGACCAATGATGTAAGGATTTCTCTTAACTGCTGAATATTTCATCTTTATTGCCAATCTTTAAGGCTACTTGTTGCATCCAGGAGCAAGAAAATTAATGCAACCACCTGTATTTTGCTACCCTGATACAAAGTTTGTATGAGTCATGGGATGCCGCCAAAGCGGCTTAAGAGTAAGCAAGGTCATAACAATCTGATTATCTTGACGGCTCTAATACGTATTCACCTCCTTCAATTTTAACAAGAATAGGCTCACTATTTCTCTCCCCTTCGATAGTAAATTGGAGTGGTAATCCAGAGGTATCACTGGATAAAAGATTTACATTTTGTAGTTCTTGTAAAATTTTCTCCCGAGAGGGATTGGAGGATAAAGATAAAGCCTTAATAAAAGCCTTAGTGGCATCAAAACTAGTTGCTGTGCGCCAGCTAACTTGTCCCCCCCATTGTTCTCCTGCATCTTCTGAGAACCCTTTTGATTCTGGTCTTTCCCTAAACCAGGGAACTACTAAAATCAAACCTTCTACTGCTTTTCCGCCTTCAGTCAAAGTTGTCTGTCCATACAGAGCATCCCCACCCAACAACTTTAGCCCTTGATTTTGATTCTCCAGTTTTCCAGGCTTCAGTTCTTCATTAGCTTTGGCAATTTTAATGGCATCAGAAATATATTTGGTACTAGGGAATAAAACAGCTGCCTCCGCCTGATATACCAATAGACTGCGTGAGACTTCTTTACTGTGAACTAGGTTAGGGTTTCCCAAATCAACTTTCCAAACCACCTCACCTTCTAGTTTTTCAAATTCCTTTGTAAATTCCTCTTTAAGAGTTCGGCTATAGGGACTATCCTCATCATAAAAAATCACAACTTTTTCTAATTCAAGGATTGTTCTGGTATGTTCAGCTAGTTTTTTCCCAGCTGCTGCATCAGAAGGAGCTGTCCTAAAGAAAACATCTCCACTCAAGGATGTACTGGTGCTGGTAGGAGAAATAATAGCTAAACCTGCTTTTTCATATTCAGCTAGTGCAGCCTTCGTAGAACCACTAGAATTGTGTCCAATTACTCCTAGTACATCTGGATCTTTGACTAGTTCCTGAGCGACTTCTTGAGCTTTTTCTGGCTTGTTTCCATCATTGGCAATCACAATTTCTAGTAATTGATCATTAAAACCTTTATTCTTATTGAATTGATTTTGTGCTTGAGCCACACCTCGCAACATTTCTTGTGCTTTCCCTGATTCATTCTCCACTGGTACAACTACTGCCAGAGTTAAAGGAGAACCCTTTTGCTTGGCTCGCGCATTGTTGTAGTAAATCAGCACTTCTGGATCATTGAGATTCTCTTTTACGGCTTTGTCAAATAAATCAGTAGCTTGAGAGTAATCCCCTTTTCCGAAAGCTTTAATACCCTGATCACGATAGTCGTTTTCAATTCCAGGAAAGAGGGTAAGGTCACCACGACTAATTCTGGAAATAGATTTGCATCTAATACCGAATTCTTTCTGTTCATCTGGTTGACAGGGTGCTAACAACTGAGAAACACCAAAACCAGTCAAAGCCATAATTCCCAGGACTGCTGTTATTGTGCCTAACAGTCTCAAATTAACTCTGTACTGACTAATGTATTCTCTAATGGTTGAACTTTTATTCTGAAAAACTTCGATTTCTTTAAGTCTCTGCTGTGCCGATAACCTGTTTGAATCAATTTTCAATACCTGTTTGTACTGTTCTTTTGCTAGTTCAAACTCTTCTTGAGTTATTAAATAATGCCCGTAGGTTTCCAGAAATTTCAACAGCGTTTTTTCTTCTTCTTTGGGATCAAGTTGGCATATTCGTTGACAAAGCTCCCTGGCTTTGTCAAAATCTTCGAGTTCTAGATATAGATCAGCTAAATCCCATAGGGTCTGGAAGTGATTGGGATGGAGAGCCAAAACCTGCTCGTAAAGATTAACTGCAGTACTCTTTCTATTATTTTCAACCAGTGAAGTCGCTGCTTGACGGAGCTTATCAATTGCCTCTGGGTGTTCAATTTTCTCTAGTTCCCATATCTCAATGTCTAGTGGATGAAATTTAATTAACCAACGGCGAACTAATTCAACTTTTACTTTGCATTGTGTATCATCCAAGAAACCTTTTTCAGATAGTTGGTTGGCTGCTTGAGTTAAGTAATCTGTTTGGACAACTCCACGTTTTTTTAAGAATGTAAGGGGATGTTCTGGATTTTTCTGTCTTTCTGAGATGGCTATTTCCTGAGCTTCTGCTACAGCTGAGAATACCACCTTTTCTGGAATAAGTAGTCCATCCCAAAACCATGCTAATCCAGCTTTTGCATGTTCAATTGCTTGGTCTAAAATGCTCGTAACATCTTCACGAGTGACCTGCCAATGATTTTCGTCTCTTTTCTTTGCAAAAATACTCCAGCATATTACCTGAGTAAAATAGGGGTGCCCAGCTGAGAATTCCAGAATCGCTCTGATTGCCTCCTGTTTGTATTCCAGTAAATTCTGAGCCGGATTACTAATCAGTCGTTTAGTACTTAACCTATCTAGCAAACCAATTTCTTGGGTGGGTGCTTCCCTAAATAAACTAAGCATCTTTGGTAAATCATCCGGATATCGTCCCACTACCGGAATTATAAATAAGTTATCGTCTTTCTTATAAAATGATTTTATATAGGAAAATAAGCTTTCTTCTTCTGCTGTATGATGATTGTTATGTAAAACATCGAATTCATCAAGTAACAGTACTAACTTCTTATTTCTTAAGCGCTTATAAACTTCAGGTAAAAACTCATCAAAAAATATATCTTGATCATATCCTAAATCTTCAGAAGAAGGTACTTTTAAATCATCTGAATATGGTAAGTCATAATCACTTAAGTGTTCTACAATTGCTTGAACAAGCTCATGCAAAATAGAACTCAAAGGTAGTTTATCTTTATTTTGAATATCAAAGTTAACAAAAAAGAACTCATCGCTACCAACAAAATTAGGAATCTGTTGAAGTACAGATGACTTACCGATCCGTCTCTGACCATGCAACAAAATAAGTTTTACGTTCTGTTTCAGATTATCCTCAATAAATTGAAACAGACTTTCCCGCCCGAAAAACTTTTCCGGTTCATCGATGGCGCTGCCAATAATATAAGGATTACGATAATTGCCCTGAAACTGTGAACCATTCATAATTAATGAACTTTATATCCAATTAAATCAACCCTGGAGTCCTCCCTTAGGCACAGCAGCTAAAATTTTACCTACCCACTCCAGCGTTGAAGGTACTATATCTTTATGCTCCCAGAGCCAATGAATTGTCTCCGAGAGTTTCTTTGCTTGACCATGGCTCATCAAATTCAGAAACATCCTCTTTCTCGCTTGTAGGGAAGGCTCATCTGTATTCCAAACTTCTTGAATCACCCAACGCTCCATTATTGCTGAAGTCAAAAAGTATTCTTTTTTCCCTTCCTGGCTTTTGCCTACAATCACACCTTGTTCTTCTAGATTGATCAACTCTCGCTGTCTTTGACTAAAAATAAGGTCAATTCCACTTAAATCAAAGCGCATTTTCTTATGTAAACGACCTTTTAAAGCAGCTAGAGCCATTAAAATCAACAGAGTTTGCTCCACTTGATTACACCTCTGCCAAGTGTTTTGAAAAAACTGTCTAGTCTCACGTTCAAATTCCTTAGAAAATTCTTCAGCATTAGGAAATTCTCCAATTCTTACCTTTCGGCACAACATATAACCTGCTACCTGTGACAAAGCAGGGTGTCCACCAGCAATTTTCTGAATTGCGTCTCGTAATTGTGGTGTTTTTAGTATACTCACTAATTGCTCAACGTCAGTTCTAGTAAATGGCTTGAGCGACTGGAATAGATAATGATTGTACCACGGGGACTTATTTGGATCGGGCTCAGGACCAAGTTCATTGAGACGCTTGAGCGTAGTAACAATCATCGCCAGATATTTTCTCTCCTTGGAGTGGTAAGCTAAGCTGCGACAATCACTCAAGAACTGTTCCATCTCAGCTTCACTGTATTGCTCGTTGGTGTAGAGGGCAGCATCATAGTCATCCACTAACAACACCAAGAATTTCTGTTGTCTCCCAAGCCTCCGCAATACCTGACGCAAACCATCTTTTGTTGCTTTGCCTTCTCTTAGCAATGTCTCAATTTCAGTCTGTATTTCTAGCTCACTGTCCAACTCATCCCTCATCAATTTGAAGACTTCTCTCCAAAAGTCAAAAGCAGTGAAGGGAGTAATACTCTGGCAACTCAGGAGTACAATTACAGCTTTTGAGGAATCCATTTCATGCTTCTCCCAGACTTGAGGCGAAGTCAGTAACTCCAGGAAAGAACTCTTACCCATTCCTGGTCCACCCCAAACTGCTAGATTACTGCGGTTATAGATTTGATCGAATGCGGCATTAATTTCAGAACTTCTTCCTACAAAACGTTCTGGGGGAACTGGTTGACCAATAGTGAATAGATTTGACATTTTAACCAAAACTGTTGAAAAGATCGCTCTTACCTAGTACGTAGATGCAGAATTGGTTTCCCTATGCTACGAAAGTAATATCAGCATTTAATTGTGACGATGATCCCTGGAATATAACAATTTACTCGTCTTATGTCAAACAGGGTAAAAAAAGGCAGAAGCCTCCAACCTCTCTCAAAGCCTCTCTCCTGCTGCCAGAGAAGTTTGGAGAAAGGCTTTCCAAATGCAGGTAGATTTTCCGAAATCCTCATGAATAATGCAGTTTATAACTCTTTTCCCCCAGACTTAGGGAGCTAGGGGGCAACATAGACTGAACTGCGTGAGTCCTATACTTATTACTTATTACTTATTACTTACTACTTATTACTTAAAAACTGAGTATTTTCACGGTTAAAAGCCTTACCCCTCACTAGCGCAATTCATAATTTCACTTACAAAAAATTCAGTACTTTCCCGGTGAATATTCCAACGCCAGTTAAATGAAAATGGGAACACTGAATCAATATTACCAAGGATTTTATAGCAGTTTTCATCAAAGCTAGCAATGCGGGGCAAGCTCCACATGCTAGCCAAAGCTGCATCTACTTAAATACTATGCTTAATAATCCTTCTTTCAACCTCAGTGAACTCAACGGCAACAACGGCTTTGTAATCAACGGCATTCAAGCTGGTGACAACTCAGGTTTTTCTGTTAGTACAGCTGGAGATATCAATAATGACGGCATTAATGACCTAATTATTGGAGCTCCTTTTGCTAAACCAAATGGCGAAGTTACTGTAGGTGCAAGTTATGTAGTTTTTGGTGGCACTGCCGTCAGCACTGGTGGAACTCTAGAGCTATCTGAACTTGATGGTAGCAATGGCTTTGCCATCAATGGTATTAATGCCGATGATTATTCAGGCTTATCTGTCAGTGCAGCTGGGGACATAAATAGTGATGGCATTGATGACTTAATTATCGGAGCTCCCGGAGCTCAAGCCAACGATAAAGTATTTGCAGGTTCAAGCTATGTAGTTTTCGGTGGCACTGGTATCGGTGCTGCTGGCAGCCTTGAGCTATCTGAGCTTGATGGTAGTAATGGCTTTGTGATTAATGGTGTTAATGCCTATGACTTTTCCGGCTCCTCAGTAAGTGCAGTTGGCGATATCAATGGCGATGAATTTGATGACTTGATTATCGGAGCAAAGGGTTCTGATCCTAACGGCGAAGTGTTTGCAGGTGCAAGCTATGTAGTCTTTGGCGGCATTGGTATCGGCGCTAGTGGAACTCTAGAGCTATCTGAACTTGATGGTAGCAATGGTCTTGTGATCAACGGCATTGATGCCTATGACTATTCAGGCTTATCTGTTAAAGCTGCTGGAGATATCAATGACGATGGCTTTGATGACCTGATTATAGGCGCTCCGGGAGCTGATTCCAACGGCAACTTTTTGGTAGGGGAGAGTTATGTGGTTTTCGGTGGTATTGAGATGGATGGGGTTGGCAGTCTGGAGCTATCTGAACTTGATGGTAGCAATGGCTTTATTATCCAAGGCATTGATGCCTACGATCAAATTGGTTTCTCTATCAGCGCTGCTGGAGATATCAACAATGATGGTATCGATGATTTGATTATCGGAGCTTCGGTAGCTGACTCCAACGGCAACTTTTATGCAGGAGAGAGTTATGTTGTCTTCGGTGGCGCTGGTATCGGCGCAATTGGTAACCTCGATTTATCTGCACTAAATGGCAATAATGGTTTTGTTATCCAAGGTGTGGATACTGGTGATTTATTTGGTTCCTCAGTAAGCGCAGCTGGAGATATCAACAATGATGGTATTGATGACCTAATTATTGGAGCTGAGGGAGCTGATTCCGATAACAGGGCTATTGCTGGAGAAGTTTATGTAGTCTTCGGCGGTGCAGGTGTAGGTACTGGTGGCAGTCTTGACCTTTCAGTGCTAGATGGTAGCAATAACTTGGTTGTACTTAACGGTATTGATGCTGGAGATTTATCAGGCTCCTCAGTTAGTGCAGTCGGTGACATTAATAATGATGGTATTGATGACTTGATTGTGGGAGCCCCCGCAGCTGATCCCCATGGCAACGATGTTGCGGGGGAAAGTTATGTAGTTTTTGGCAGCACTATCTTTTAGCTAGGGTTTGCTGAAGAAGTCTCTGGTAAGGAGAGGGAGCAGGGAGCAGGGAGCAGGGAGCAGGGAGCAGGGAGCAGGGAGCAGG
>JAAHGS010000120.1:6279-18864 GCA_010692645.1 Symploca sp. SIO2E9 | reverse complement strand
CCTAGGCTATAGGGGGTTTGCCTGTGGACAAGTAGGAGCCGACTCCCTTGGTTGAAGCAGGAAGAAAACATCTTCACTACTAGCTTTTAATAGGTTTTAGTAGAGTTGAGTAGGTTTTTCGTAGCACGGATCAGATGCATTTCGCTGACGGCGACTAGCAATTACGGAGACGCCCAAAAGTGCCAAACCAGTTACAGCTCCTGGTTCCGGCACAGACTGAACTTGATTACCACTGGCAGCTGAACCAATGACTTTCCAGTCAGGTCCTTTGTATTTCCTTCCTCTGCTAATAACTCTAATTCCAGTAATCGAGTCTACAATGCCTAAGTCATCTAAACTTACACCTAGAGAGCCCACATCCTGAGCCCTACCAATTTCCTGGGTATCAAGTTGATATCCCGCATAATCCCAGTGATTAGAGTCAAGGTTTAGTAAGTTACCAATCAAGTTACCATCAGCATCAAGAGCTTGAATATCTAGTTTGCTATTCATGCCCCGTTCCCAGAAGAAAAGGTTATCTACTGCTTGCTCGAACCAGAGGTCAATCACAAAACTGCCTTTATCTTCAGTATCAATAATACTGCTGAGGTACTTATTGCCAAGAGCAGCTACCACATCCTGATTATTAATAGCTTCCTGCTTTAGACCCACAGTAGCTAAGTCTCCCAAGTCAGCGCTAGCTGCACCAGTGTTACCTCTAGTCCAGAGGTCATTATGGATTATATTAGCTTGATTGACTAGAGCAAAATTGTCGATAGTGGTGCCTTCAAAGGTTATTCCTTCAAACTCTACCGATTGCAGTAGAATATCTCCTTTAGCCGCTTGAGTTCCTGTTAAGGCAGCATTAAAGTTGGTTTGAAAACTGAATGCTTGAGCCGGCTGTGTCATTACGGAGGCAAGACAGGCTGTGACAGCAGTACTTCCAAGCAACTTTTTGAAGTTCTGATTATTAGTAATATTATTCATGTTTTTATGTCAATTCACTAATTAGTTTTTCTATCGTTATAAATTAATTGTTTCAAACTCTTGTTTGCGAACATGTATAGGTCAGTATTTAATTTATGTATAAGTTGTTAAATTTATGTATGAGTTGTTAAACTTCACCTGAGTTCAATAGACCCTCTGGATTAATGGTTCATGGTTCATGGTTCATAGTTCATGGTACGCGCAGCGCGCTGCGCGCTGCGCAAACATTGGGTTGGTATTCGACAGTTGTAAAATACCTTCCCAATGAACAATCAACAATGAACTATGAACAATTAATTGGACAATGCTTGAACTCCAGCCAAATCGAGAATTTGGGGAATTAAGTCTTCCCGTTTGACTGCCATCATATGGACACCATGACAGATTTGCTGTGCGATTTGAACTTGTTCGGCAGCAATTTTCATGCCTTCAAGTAAGGGTTCATCAGCTGCTGATAAGCGTTCAATTAAGGCTTCAGGAATGTTAACACCAGGAACATATTTATTAATAAATCTAGCATTCTTAGCAGATTTGAGCAGAAATATACCAGCTAAAATTGGCTTATTGGTACCAGCAGCAATCTGTTCCATAAACTTTTCCAGCCTCTCAAAATCAGTAATTAGCTGACTCTGAAAAAACTGTGCTCCAGCTTCAATTTTGCGCTCAAATCGACGCTGCAAACCAGACCAACTTTTGAGTTGAGGATCGACAGCTGCACCAGCAAACAAGTCAGTAACTTCATCAGTTAGAGGCTTGTCATGAGCATCACAACCTTGATTTAGCTTGCTAATCAATTGCAGTAAGCGTACAGATTCTAAATCAAATACACTCTTGGCTTCAGGATGATCTCCGGCTTTGACAGGATCGCCAGTAAGGGCGAGAATATTATGGATACCTAGAGCGTTTGCTCCCATGAGGTCAGCTTGTAAAGCGATACGGTTGCGGTCACGACAGGCAAGCTGGCAAATTGGCTCTATTCCCTGCTGAAGTAAAATTGCTGATGCTGCCAACGAAGACATACGCAGCACTGCCCTAGAGCCATCGGTAATATTAGCAGCGTGGACTCTGCCCTTAAGAGTTTGCGCCATTTTGACCATGTGGGCTGGGTTGCCACCCTTGGGAGGTGTCACCTCTGCAGTAATCAAAAATTTGCCTGACTCAGCGGCAGTACGAAAAGTTTTTTTAGTAGCGGTAGTGTCTGCTGAGTAGTTGTGCAGGGAAAGTTTGTCTGTAGCTACTTGGGTCTTTGAGTTTTGAATGGCTTTGCTCATAATTCACCATAGATATATTAAGTATTGAATTTAGAGCATAACTTAAGGATTAGTATAAAGAGCAAAGCGACTCACTTACCAATGCAGAAGCGACTGAAAATCCTCTCGAGTACTGATTCCGTTACCTCTTCTCCAGTAATTTCTCCCAAAGCTTGAATCGCCCCCCGCAAATCAATTGTCCAAAAATCCCAAGGCAATTGCCCAGCAATAGTTTCTTGCACTTGCTCAAGAGAGGTTTTCGCCCTAATTAACGCCCCTGCCTGCCGTCGGTTAATCGCTACATCCAAATCAGCCGCTTCTAAATTTCCACTATGTACCTCCTCCAGAATTACCTTTTCCAGGGCATCGATACCTTGGTGGTGAGCAGCAGCAGTTGCCACTACACCCTTAATACTTTCAGGATAGGAAACCTTCTCCACTGGAGCCAAATCGGTTTTATTAATTACCAAAATTAGAGGACGATGTTGCACCTGCTGATAAATTTCTTGGTCAGCTGCACTCCAGCCAGTTGTTGCCTCAATCACCAGCAAGACTAAATCAGCGGTTTGGGCAGCAGTTAGTGAACGTTTTACCCCAATCTTCTCAACTTGGTCAAGTGTATCCCGAATTCCAGCAGTATCAAGTACCTGTACGGGCACCCCTCCCACCACCAACTGAGACTCGACTAAATCGCGAGTGGTGCCAGGAAGCTCAGTGACAATAGCGCGATCGCTCTGACTCCAGGCATTCAACAAACTCGATTTTCCCACATTTGGACGCCCGACAATTGCCACTTTTAAGCCAGTGCGCAGCAATTCCCCCTGCTCAGCAGTTTTCAGTATCTTAGAGATTTGAACCAATACCTGATTAATTTGGGCAATAATTTCAGCTTCATCAAGAGGTGGTAAATCCTCCTCAAAATCAATCCTGGCTTCAATTTCTGCCAGAATATCTAAACAAGTGGCACGCAGCTGACGAATTGGCACAGCTAGCTTGCCCTGCAAACCAGCAAGAGCAGTTTGGGCAGCAGCTGTTGAACGAGAGCCAACTAAGTCGGCAATACTTTCTGCCTGAGTTAAATCTAGGCGTCCATTTAAAAAAGCTCGCAGGGTAAATTCTCCCGGCTGCGCTAACCTTGCTCCCTGCTCAAGGCACAGCTGCAATACTTGTTGTACAGCGATAATACCGCCGTGGCAATGGAACTCGACTACATCTTCGCGAGTGTAGGAGCGTGGGGCTTTCATAATCAGCAGCAGCGCCTCATCCACTAGCTGTTTAGTTTCAGGATGGCGAATGTATCCGTAGAGAATACGGTGACTCTCCCAAACCTGACGCCCTGGTGCGTGGAATAGAGTGCTGGCAATCACTAGCGACTCTGAACCTGAGAGCCGCACAATGCCCACACTTCCCTGTTGTAGTATAACTGCCGTGGCGATCGCAGCAATTGTTTCCCCTAGCACTGATATCTGGGACATTTTGAGTACTATACCTGGTTATCCCAGCCTATCAAGTTAACTAATACCGATTTCATTTATGGAAATAGATATAATTTTCTACCTGAAGTCAATTCCTCGTTTCAATTTTTTACACAACTTTACGTAAATACATGCGTCTAAGCCGTGAATAATTCTAGAGCAAAAGGAAAATTTTATTAAAAAAAGCACGGAGTGGCAAGTGTTTGAGGATATGAATATTTTTTTTAGGTTAAATGAGGCCTCCGATTTTTAATCTTACTATAGGAGCTCAAAGCTCGCAATCTCGTAGAATTTTCTGGGCAAACTGGCGTTGTAAAGTTAAGTAAAAAGTGTAAAAATGATTAAAAAGACTAAACTAATTACAGGAAATAATCATTTAAGTTTATACTATCTGTTTTTCTAAAAGGATATAGATAATTTTGATTTCGTAGGTTGGGTTGAGAAACGAAACCCAACCCAATCTCAACCTCCTTAGTTTTGCGATTAGCCCAAAGGGCTAGCGCTCCGCGATCGCAAGCAGAGTACAACTGTTTTAAGACCAAGAGAGGTCAAGATGATTCTAGAAGTTGCAATACTCGAGGTAATCCCAGGACAAGAGGCAGATTTCGAGTGTTCGTTCGCTGAAGCCCAGAAAATCATCTCTTCGATGCCTGGTTACATCAGCCATGAACTCAAGCGCTGTATAGAAAAGCGTTCCAGATATATTTTGCTAGTAAATTGGGAAAAGATAGAAGACCACACGGTGGGATTTCGTGGTTCGTCGCAATATCAAGAATGGAAGGCACTACTACATCACTACTATGATCCTTTTCCTGATGTTGAGCACTACGAGGAAATCGGCGCATAACAAAGCGCTATAGCTTTGCTAACGAGTTAATCGCTTTTCGATGGTCTTCGCCACCACCAGACGATTATGCCTACAGGAATGGCAACTATAACTCCTAATAGTATATGAAATACCATATCTAGGGCACTGTAACCGAAATAACTGGGAAGATTAGCTTCTTTGGAAAGTGATGGGATTTGCTCGGTAGGATTGGGGGCGACTTGGGAAGAAATACCACTGACAGCTAAGCCTGTACCGACTAAGGCAATCGCTAGTTCTAATTTTTGTTCCCGTTTTTGGGCCTCAATTTCGTTAGTTTTTAAGGTTTCCTGTATTTTGCGATCGCTTTCTGTTTGTTTAACTTCGATGATGCCGCGAATCGTGGAGGTCATCTGCTCAAATAAGTTTTGACCAGGTTTGAGGTAGTTGAGGTCTACTTGAATCTGATTTTGAAATTGCTTGCAGTTGTAGTCAAGGAAGTTTTGTAGAAATGCCAGGTCGTCGTTGGGCAAAGTTAGTTGTTTAATTTTCTCTAACTTGGAAGTATAGTTTTGGATATTAGTAGTAATTGCAGTTGTGTGGTCTTGGATATCCCGGAGGTATTTGGCATAGTGAAATGCCTTCTGGGGTATTAGCTTGAGCCACTGCTTGAGTTCTTCTAGGGTTTCTTCAGGGGGTTGAATTAACTCCTCAACCTTTTGCTCTAATTGGCTATAGAGTTCCCTGGTTGCATGAGCACACTGGCGGGATTGAGAGTAAGCGTAAAGTATTTTACTGCGACAACCGAGCAAATTGAGCAGGGAGTGGTAAGCCTCACTGCTTTTATTCAAGGTTTCAGGATGAGAGTCTAACCACACTAGAATGTGACGCCGTTGGGTGGGCTTTTGTTTGTGGTTATCGTATTCAAAGATAGGACTACCGAAAAGTTGACCTGTTGCTGATAGTTGGAGATGGTCTGGTGTTTGCTTGACTAAAGCTGCAACACACTTATTAGCAAAGTCTTGATAGGCGGATTCTGTAACATTGACTGGTTTGGTAAATAGCAGCAGGGTTTGTCCGATGGAGGCTTGGATTTGGTTAGTGGGATTTAGTTTACTTAGCTGAGTTAAATCTACGGTTTCACGATAACGCAGAGTCAGGTCAAGGGCATAGGTATCGTGAATGCGAAGAGGATAAATTTCTCCCATCAGGCGCAGACCATTTTTATCTGAGTCGGTATGAAAACGAAGCTGACGGGCTTGATTTGATTGGGGAGCTTTCCTCACCAATTCCAGCCAATCATCTAGATAGGCTTTCTCTTCTTCTGTCGCCTCTTGGTCTTCATTACTGGGATTGTAGTGGTACTGAGAGTCTTTTGAATCGTAAGTGTAGCAGCGGAGTTCTGTTTTTAGAGATTTGAGGAGTTGGATGTTGCGTTGTTCGCCAAGGGCAACACATTGTTCCCACAGTTGGTTAGCATTGTCTATCACCTGTTGGTTGCTTTTGCTAATGTCTTGGCGAAGCTGAAAGGCGTAGAGTGTCAGGCTAGGATTTTGTGCTCTCCATGCTGTGGGTGTCTGCTTCATTTGCTAGATTTTGGTGGTTTTTGCTCCTTAGTAGTTTCGCGGAAACTTTCCCGAAGTTTGTTTTTTAGGAGTGTTTTGTAGTCTTCGGGTTTAGGTTTGGGAATGGATTCATTGGGTCCTCTTTGATTGAGAGCAGATTTAAGGGCATTAAAAACTTTGGGCTGCTGTTGACTCCAAGTGATAAGCTGTCGAGCTATTGCTTGATCATTATCGGGTAGGTTATCAATTAATTCATAAAGAGCAGGAGCGTCTTGCTGTGAAAAGACAAAACGCTCTGGTGGTAACAGTTTAGAAAAAGCTTCAATCAGTTTCTCTGGTGGTGCTGTTTCAGGTGTAAAAGACATTGTGAATTTTGAAATTAGACTATAAATATAAGCAGACTTTTTATTTGAAGTTAAATTATTGTCAATTCCTTTAGTAAGCTTCACCAATCAAGGTAAATCCTGCCCAGCTGTAAGGGTTGTCCGAATAGTCTTTCATAGTAGTCAGTATAGCTTGGCGTAATGCTTGTGCTTTATTTATGCCACTTTTAAAATTTTTATAAAACTTACTCATCAAGAATTTAGTTGAATCATCACCCACGGACCAAAGGGAAACAATGACACTGGGAACACCAGCAGCAAATAAACAACGAGACAACCCAATTACGCCGTCGGCAGTAATTTTCCCTTGACCACTACTACAAGCACTAAGAACAACTAGTTCAGCATTGAGCTTCATCTCTAGAATTTCACTAGCAGTCAGAAAACCATTATCACCTTCTGAAGGAGCTAAAGCGATTAGCCTGAAGGGCTAGCGCGGAGCGATCGCACCTGGTATACCCAACTGCTTAATGTCATCTAATAGTCCGTGTGTAGCCAGATGGATCAGTCGAGCTTTAGGCATTTTTTCAACGATACTGACTTTTGTCGCTTGGCTGCCAATAATTGCTTGAGTCTTAAGTAGAGAAGCGATCGCTTTTGCTTCTGCTTCGCTTCCAGGTAGTGATTCTAGAATTTTCTCTGTTAGTGGAATTGTTGGCATGATCGGATTACCTACAACCAGTGCTTCTCTGAAATTTTCCTCCACTTTCCATTTATTACTCCCTAGTTTCTCTTTTTTCTGGCGAGTCAATGCCAGCACTTGAATAGAGGGAGAAGTCACAATTGTGTGTTTTTCGATTAGAAATTTGCCCGTTTTATCTTGCAGTGCTGGGAAAGGAACAAGTAAGAGCAGTGCATGTGGGATGAAGATGACTGAAGTGTCAGGGTTAGTTGGTAGAAGATTAGTTATAGGTTCAATCAAATACTGGTCTAGTTGCCGTAACGGTTGCGAGATGTGTCTGATTGGTTGAGAAGTGTTGGGACTAGCAGTTGATGAGGCGTATCGTAGCTTCTCTTCTATACCTAGGGATTCCCTAGCTTGAACAATCAGGTCTGGGAGTGAAATATTTTGTTGCTCCCTTAGGGGTTTTAGGTAAACTGAGCGAAACTCAATTTCCCCAATAGGTTTGATTACCCAAATAAAGAGGTAGTCTAAATTAATAATCGAATACTCGACGATTGTAGCTTGCTGTTCTTGAGCAATTTGTCGGATTTGCTCAATAGTAGGGGGAAGAATCTTCTCATCAGCCACCTCTACTGAGTTATCTGATAAACGCTTGTACAACAACTCAACGAAAGCACGGGTGCGACTGCGCTCAGCAATTTCTAGAGCTTCCTGGTGTTTTTGTTGTATGGCAAGAGCTTGTTGCAGCAGACTATATGTATCTGATTGAAGGTCGCAAATTGATATTTTATGAGAATCTTCTAATCCGCCCCTCAGAGACTCTCTAGTCTCCATTGCCAAACGTAGCGCCGTCTCTGCCTTTGTCGAGTAACCATAGTTGAGGAGAGCAAATCCTAACTGATGCAGTGCAAATCCTTCTGTTCCGCGATCGTCAATCTCTTGTGCAATAGTTAAGGCTTGCTGCTCATACTCAATGGCTTGCTGGTAATTTAGCATTAGAGTGCTGGTCATACCCAAGTTTCCGAGGTATTTAGCTTCCCCAAAGCGATCGCCAATTTCTTGTGCGATCACTATAGCCTCCTGAAAATATACAATCGCCTGCTGGTATTTTGCTAGATATCTGTAGACAATACCCAAACCACTAAGAGAACTAGCTTCCCCAGTACGATTACCAATCTCTCGTTGAATTTTCAGAGACTGCTGAAAGTACTCGATTGCTTGATCATTTCTGCAAGCAATACCCAAATTACTGAGGGTAGCAGCTTCCTCAGAGCGAGCACCAATCTTTTGTGAAATTTTCATAGCCTTCTCAAAATAATCCTTTGCCTGCTGTTCTTGATTTATGGAATGGAAGAAAAGGCCTAGATTTCCCAAAGCATGAACTGCCTCCAAGTTATCACCTATTTCCTTAGCAAGAGCTAGCTGTCGTTGATGGTAATTCAAGGCTTCTGCGTATTTACCTTGACAATATAAAGTAGCTCCTATAGCCCCTAAGGAGATAGTTTCCCCATGACGATTACCAATACTTTGTGCGATTTGAAAAGACTTCTGATGACAATCAATTGCCTTTTTGTATTCTCCTAGAGACAAGTAGGACTTGCCAAGATTACCCAAGCACATACCTTCCACAGCAGAATTGCCTATTTTCCCTGCAATTTCCAAGGATTGCTGATGGTATTGAATTGCTTTTTGGTATTCTCCGAAGAAGTCGTAAACATTGCCCAGACTACTCAAGCAATAGCCTTCTTTTTCAAGATTTCTTATTTTGCGGTATATCTCCAGTGCTGGCTGCAAAAAGTCGAGTGAAGCCTTAAATTGACTGGTTCGATGTAGCTCAATACCTTGCCAGTATAGTTCGTCAGCTTCAGCCTCTGTGATAATTTCTGATAATGAGCTGCCGATTCCGGTAGTAATTTGAGTAGCGAAATTTCGCAACCATTTAGCCGAACTATGATCACCAAAATGTTCTCGTTTTTCTGCTACATCGATCATGGTTTTGACTAAACCAGCATCCACGAGTTCTTTATTAGCCTGCAAAATTTCAATTTTATTACTGGGACAGGTTAGCAGTGCCTTAATTATCCAGTTATAACTTCTTGGACGATTTTTCCAGAGATTACCACTTTGATGTTTTTGATTCATAGAGATAGCTGGGGAATGCCGTTGATGCGGAGGCAATACTATTTATATTTGTGCAGTACTTTTTCCCTACAATGCCCCCCTACCTCAATCCGGAAATTTTCTGGATATTGGTAAGCAAACTAGAATAAGCAGTTTCAACTTAGTGAGATTTCAACAAAAACAACAAACATCACCACTGTTAATTTTCTTTTCAAAAAGCTTGTGCCAACAAGTTAAATGTAGTAAATTAATATTGTTGCCATAGCAACCCAGAAAAAAAGCCAGCCTGTGAGAATGAAAGACCCCAGACTGGCTCTGGTCCCTATATAGCAAGGAGACAAATAAATTATGGCGTATCGAGACAAACTCAAGCCTTGGGCTATAGCACATCTATTGCCCAACAATCTGCAATGGTCAATAATTGGTCGTTACCGCACAAAATCAGACGCCGAGGGACATCTCACCTGGTTGCGTCGGAATGTCCCAGGCACCACTTTTGAACTTATCTGGGATTTACCCAAGGAGGAATAAGTAATAGGTAATAAGTAATAAGTGACAACAAGAACATTTGTTGCTTATTACTTGTTCATTAAGGATAGACACGAAAACTCATCTTATCTATTCTCCGCGTCCCCGCGTCCCCGCGTCTCCGCGTCTCCCTCTCTCCCCATCTCCCCCTCTCCCCTCTACTATGACTACTCTCTTTAACCGCCTCCAACCTAACGAGAAATTCCGCATTAGCGTTAGTGACGTTGCCAAACTTCTCCGAATTCCCCAACAGCTAATTGTGCGCATCGAATGCTGGAAATACGTGCTATTTGTTCATCGCCGCGATGTCGGTGGACAATTCATCAGTTATCGAAAATTATCTCAATGGCTTATTGCCACAGCCCACCAAATTCAAAAATGCTCCACTTTGCAGCAATTACTGAAACTATTAATCGAAATTCGAGAAGACTCTCAAAAACACGAAAAGCAATACAGCACACAACATCACCTATTTTTGAGCCAAGTTTGGTTTCAACGCTGGAATACCCTTTTGCCTAAACTTAGGTCTTGCACCATTGTTCCGTAAGCTACTTTTCCCCCCGTAGAATTAATTCCACGCTTAAGAGCAGATGAACTCAATTGTTTTCTCCATTTCCCCATCTCCTCAAATAATCACCTTAATTTTCACCAATCGCGTTTTGCAAAGCTAGCTTATTGAGTCGGGACTCAGACGTTTTCGCCTTACTCGTGTTAGTCTCCGATACGTTCTCAAAACTATCACTTGACAGAGTTGAACGAACCTGAAGCATCACCTTGAGAATTGGAGAATGTGTCGCTTGGTTACACCAAATTGCGATCGCTTTTGAGAGTTCTTCCATTTCATCGGGCAAGGGAGCAATTAACTGAGCCAACTCCGCCAAGTCTTGAGGGGAAAATAGCGATCGCCTTTGGCGCTGCCCCTTGGGCAATCGCTGAGTATTTAACAGTTCTATAAAAGCAGTAAGGTTCTGTTCGTGAAATGAGAGTGCCTTTGACTTGACCACTTCTAGGGGCAATTTTAAAGCCCCGGCAATCTGCGCTACACTCAATCCCAACTCTATCAGTTCCGGTATAGCTTCCAACTTGGCTTTAAGCTCACCTCTTTGCTCACCTCTTTGCTCACCTTCTTGTAGAGCTTCCTGGTAAACTTTCGTTTGTTTTAACTCACTTAACCCTAACATTTCTTCAATCTCCACACGGCTTTTTTGCGGTAACTTATAAACAATGATTGTCTCAATTAAGTCAATGAGGTCACGCTTGGTGGTGTCATTCGTTAGCTGTTGCCTCGCTTGCTCAATTAAACGCCTTGCCAGTTCCCCAGCTGTCTGTTCAGGCTCAATAACCAGCTTAACAACACCAACTCCCAGTGAGCGTTTTGCTACTTGTCCCAACTCATCTAAGTAAATTCGTTTCACCCGATTGAGGGTGAGGAGTTCGCCAAATTGTAAAGTCTGTTCTCTTTCGACAGTACGGCTAGGATAGATTGCCACAACCTGCCAAGGATAGGGGGGCTTGTATTGCCTTAGGTAGAGGAATAGTTCGCCAAATAATCGGTAGTACAAATCCTCGTCTGGCTGAAACTGAACTTCAACCAAATAGAAGGGTTTTTCTGAGTCGTTGCTGGTTGGTAAAAATAAACCATCGAGACGGAAGGCAAGTTGTTTGATTTCGCGGGAAGTGAATTCATAGCTATAGGTTTGCTCTGGGGATTGGTCAATCAGTTCAAAGAAGATGCTGGGAAATGTCTGAAATAGGCTGTAGAAAATGGTATCGGTTTTCACAAGAATTTCGTGGCGTTTAAAATCCATGCTCTTCGCCACTGGTACTATCCCAAGATTTCGTAGGGAAATTAATGTCTTGAAGACCTTGACAAAATTAGGCTTTTTCCGATTACTACAGACAACTCTAAGATTTTACGAATTTGCTAACAGTATCTTTTAACCCCAAGCGGGATAGCTTATCTTTTGGGGATTGAGGGGGGTAAATTCTACTTTGACAAAAGGTATAACAATTCAAAGCCTCTTTCCTTGTAGGAGAGAGGTTTTCCAGCTTGTACCTAAAAACAAACATCACCACTGTTAATTTTCTTTTCAAAAAGCTTGTGCCAACAAGTTAAATGTAGTAAATTAATATTGTTGCCATCGCAACCCAGAAAAAAAAGCCAGCCTGTGTCCGTCCAAAGTCCCAGGCTGGCTCTGGTCCCTCTATCACAAGGAGACAAATAAATTATGGCGTATCGAGACAAACTCAAGCCTTGGGCTATAGCACATCTATTGCCCAACAATCTGCAATGGTCAATAATTGGTCGTTACCGCACAAAATCAGACGCCGAGGGACATCTCACCTGGTTGCGTCGGAATGTCCCAGGCACCACTTTTGAACTTATCTGGGATTTACCCAAGGAGGAATAAGTAATAGGTAATAAGTAATAAGTGACAACAAGAACATTTGTTGCTTATTACTTGTTCATTAAGGATAGACACGAAAACTCATCTTATCTATTCTCCGCGTCCCCGCGTCCCCGCGTCTCCGCGTCTCCCTCTCTCCCCATCTCCCCCTCTCCCCTCTACTATGACTACTCTCTTTAACCGCCTCCAACCTAACGAGAAATTCCGCATTAGCGTTAGTGACGTTGCCAAACTTCTCCGAATTCCCCAACAGCTAATTGTGCGCATCGAATGCTGGAAATACGTGCTATTTGTTCATCGCCGCGATGTCGGTGGACAATTCATCAGTTATCGAAAATTATCTCAATGGCTTATTGCCACAGCCCACCAAATTCAAAAATGCTCCACTTTGCAGCAATTACTGAAACTATTAATCGAAATTCGAGAAGACTCTCAAAAACACGAAAAGCAATACAGCAC
>JAAHGS010000120.1:0-6179 GCA_010692645.1 Symploca sp. SIO2E9 | reverse complement strand
GAAAATTATCTCAATGGCTTATTGCCACAGCCCACCAAATTCAAAAATGCTCCACTTTGCAGCAATTACTGAAACTATTAATCGAAATTCGAGAAGACTCTCAAAAACACGAAAAGCAATACAGCACCCAACATCACCTATTTTTAAGCCAAGTTTGGTTTCAACGCTGGAATACCCTTTTGCCTAAACTTAGATCTTGCACCATTGTTCCGTAAGCTACTTTTCCCCTCGTGGAATTAATTCCACGCATAATAGCACAAGTCCACTCAACAGAACTAAAAATCAAGTCTTGTGGGCATTTAGTCCTCTTGCAAGAGGACTTTCGCTATAAGCCTAGGGTTTAAACCCCAGGTGGTCTTTGTAAGATAGTGCAAGATTTGAGTAAAGAACAGAGTGTAGGGAGTGGAAATAGAAAAAGAAGCTAATTCTTTCCCCACACTCCGTTATTCAAATGGCTGTAATCCTTTGTTCCCTATTCCCTATAGGCTAAATTGATTGCCTTAAAAGTTAGCAGGTCAAACTTGGAATTGCACAGATGCTACGAAGCTCAAATTCAATAACTTGCTTGCCTTGCTCCTGTGCTAAGAGACATTCAAAGTGAGCTTGTTGTCCTCCCCCAAACCTAACAAGTATGTCAATCATATCTAGAAAGGCTTGGCTTTCATCTCCCCAGTTACGACCAACAATAATGCGTTGGTCAACAGGGAAGCATTGGTAATCAAGGGCTTTACGACAGGCAACACCAATAGTTTTCCAACCCCGTCTAACAGCTTCCTGATAAGCCAACGCCGGAATTCCTAGTTGGGTTAAGCCAGAAACCACCTCAACGACCTCAATATTTTGTTTCGTTGCAATTACATCAAAGGCTCGTTGAATTAGAGATAACGCTGTGTCTGACTCAAAAACTTGCTTTGAATATCCCACAACCCCTATGCGCATTTTGTATCTTCCTTGCTGATTCTAAAGTGGTTAATTCATTGTTTAACTGACAATCAATAGATCCCCCTTAACCAAAACTCCAGAAGTCTTAGTCAGCAACATTTTCAACAGTTGTCTATTTAATCCTGGTAGTTTTATCAGTCGATCAGGCTAGCTTCAGTATCTGCACACCCAGGTTTGCGATCGCGTTAGTGCTGTGTTTG
This sequence comes from Symploca sp. SIO2E9, assembly GCA_010692645.1. Lineage (GTDB taxonomy): Bacteria > Cyanobacteriota > Cyanobacteriia > Cyanobacteriales > Coleofasciculaceae > SIO3C6. The sequence continues at coordinate 5,037 of JAAHGS010000120.1, read as the reverse complement.
CGAGGTGTATACCCTAACATAAAGTTGAACAGATGTCGCTACTAGATAAACCAAAGTCTTATTTTCCTTAGAATGATTCGCTCTGGCTCAATTGTTCCTGTGATACCAAATCCGGTTTAAAAATCCCTTTTATGTCAAGGACTAACTAGACAGCTGGAAATCTCCTGACTCCTTTTTCCTCGAATAGGGGGTAATAGATCCGGATTTAGTATGAGAGGGTGGTGCTTATCCGTAGTATCTAAAGCAACCGGCTTGCGCGCCATTCCTTCACACTCCCCCGACTTTCTGGTCACTACCAAGCTTCTGAGGTTAAGGTTATAGAGAATTTACTCAATTAGCAATTGCTGGGAAGAACTCCCATCATGCACCTTAAAATAAGCACATCACAATTACTATTGACAATATTGGCTTACAAAATCTCATGGGCGTAGATAGGGTAGAACAGGCAGATGAATTCTCAAGATGACAAGCATAAGGATCTTCAGCGCCGGGAAAGAGAGCTTCAGGAGCGAGAGCACTCAATTCGACTCCGAGAAATAGAAGCTGAACTCTATAAGCAGCAGCCTCCCCTACATCAAACAGTACCACTTCAAAAGCCGCAGAAATCTGAAGGTTGGCTGAAACGGTGGCAGAAGAGAATGGTGAGGTTAGGGAAGTTTGCTGCTCTGATTGTGGTTGTAGTTATTAGCTATAAGGTAGCTGTGCAACTTGCTGGTGTCATCATTGTAGGAACAATTGCCTTTGTCTCCTATAAGCTCTTTATCGAGTCCGATAAATCTGATCAGTAAATATTAATATATAGCAGTCGCCACACAAGAAATAAATTATCCAATTTACTTGGAAATATGACGTAAAGAATCTTCTCCCCGAGCCATCCCCCCATCCCCCCATCTCCACCTCTCCCCGATGGGATATTTTTTTATCGAAATTAATATGGGTCAAATACCCCACCGTCTATACGGTGCATAAAATTGGTTGGGATCAAATCCCCATCCAATTTGTCGACCCGTCGACCTGTCCCCGTGTCCCCGCGTCTTTAATTGGCTCTAGAGCTGAGATTGAATTTGCCAGACTGCTTCAGCTGAGCTAATGTATAAAAATATAAAGATAATTAAAGATTTTTAAGAAGATGTTAAGATTAATAACAGACTTTGATGGTCCAATCATGGACGTTTCGGAACGATATTACCAAGTTTATAAATTCTGTCTGGAACAGACGCGGCATGCTAATCAGCCAGTACGCCAATTGTCAAAACCAGAGTTTTGGCATCGCAAGCGAGCCCGTATTCCGGAACAGCAGATTGGCAGAGATTCTGGTTTAGAACCTCTCCAAGCCGAGAAATTTGCTCAGCTCAGGCGTCAAACTGTACATACCCATCCCTACTTAGCTTATGATCAGCCTGTTCCCGGTGCAGTAGAGGCACTCTCAAAATTACAGGGGGCTGGATTTGATTTAGTTGTGATGACCATGCGCCGTGTGCGAGAACTTAATGAAGCTTTAATCCGCTGTGATTTGGGGCAATTCTTTGATCCTGAGCGGCGCTATTGCCTTAGTAACGACTACATTAAAACTGGAGACACTAAAGATAAACCCCTGCTCATGGCAAGAGCCTTGGTAGAGTTACCGCCAGCCTCTGAGGTTTGGATGGTTGGAGATACAGAAGCTGATATGATCGCAGCCCAAACCCATGGTATCAAGACAATGGGGGTTTTATCTGGCATCCGCGATCGCACACAGCTTAACCTCTATAAACCAGACGCTATCTTCCACAACTTGAGTGAAGTTGTTGATTCGGTTATACACCAAACCCTATTGGCGATTCGGTAGCAGCTCACGAGACACTTAAGCATGTTAATTTCAACGTAGAAAGCTACTAATTAGCCAGAGGAGAAAAAACGTTACCAAGGTAGCGAATTGCTCTATACTCCAACCCAGGTTGTAAAGTGGCGTCTCGATGAAAGAGCCAAGAACAGTTCCCAAACCTACGCCCACCAGTAAACCTGCTAGGGTTAGTAACACAGCGCGACCAAATTGTTGTTCTTTGCGATTGAGAAAGTAAATATTAAATCCAAAGCCCAAGGCCACAACCAAAGGTAAAGCAGAGTCCGAACCTTCAGCAGCACCATAGAAAACTGTCATTCCTGCCAAAAGCAAGAAACAAACACCTGGCAAAATTAAGTCTCCTGTGGTTGGTGTATCTAACATTCTTTGTAGCCAAGCAGGAGAATTCTCAACCGAAGCTGGGTTAAAACTTGGGGGCGCTTGAGAAGACAAATTGTCTCTCTCTGGAAAACGAATGCGTTCAGGAACCTTTATTTTGCCTTCCTGGCGCATTCTTAGGCGATCCATAATAATCGCGTCGTAAGCAGCTTCAACAGTCTCTAACAGCTTTTGGTCGCCGCGATGCTGTTCCATCAGGCGTCCCTTAGCATCCTGAATTTCATCAAAAGTAGCATCTTCCTTGACTCCAAGTTTCTCATAGGGATTTTGATCAGTCATTCAAAACCTCCGAGACATACCTTCTTTTCACTGGTATAACAGCGACTCTACACTGGTTAATATGTATTAGGTATTGGTTGAACTCGATGAGACCTAAGTACCAACAGGTAATAGGCACTTATTATCGAGCATCTTACCAATCCCCCTGCAAGCTAGTTTAGCCTGATACCCGAGCACAAGTGTTCAACTCAGACTAATACTGATAGGGAGCATCTCCGTTGTGCCAAATATCCGGGGTAAAATTTGGAAAGCAACGGCAAAAGTTGATAGAGCAATCCATTCTACTAAAGGTGAGTTCTACTCCCCTCTCAATGAAAGAAAAACTTGCTCTAGTGCCAAAACCATTCCGTATCTACCCTAACTACTTGGGTATCAACTCAACAGCTATTGGCATCCCTCAATTCTACGACCATAATTGACTAGAATGCTCAAAACACCAATGGTGTCAAAAATCTTGCGTCTAGATTCCAGCTCCAGTTTTCCGTGGAAAGTTATGACCATGGCCTCCGCTAAGATTCTTGTTGTGGATGATGACCCAGCAATCCGCAATTTAATTCAACGTTTTTTGAGTCAGAAGAACTATCAAGTACAGTCTGCCCATAATGGTAAGACTGCTCTGGAAGTTTTTGAGCAATTCAATCCAGATCTAGTAATTCTGGATGTGAATTTGCCTGACTCCCTTGGCTATAACCTATGTAAGGAAATGCAAAGCCGTACTGATGTCTTTGTCCTCTTCCTCACTAGTAGGTCGGATGCTGCCGACAAACGCCAAGGTTTTCAACAAGGTGGTGATGACTATATCACTAAACCTTTCGATTTGCAGGAACTAGAAAACCGAGTTGGCGCGATTATGAGGCGTCGGCGGGTTGTTACTGCTACTGAACATCAGCGCCTGGTATTCGATGATTTAGTAATTGATCCAGGTCGTCGGGAGGTAACTATCAAAGAGGAGGTGGTACCTTTAACTGCCCTAGAATTTGATCTACTCCATTACCTAGCTTGCCATCCAGGTAGGGTAATGCGTCGCTCAGAACTTATCCAAGAAGTATGGGAGTATGACTATGTAGGAGATCAGAGGGTAGTTGATGTTCATATCGGTCAGATTCGCCGGAAAATCGAATCTGATACTAGTCAGCCTTCACTAATTCAAACTGTTCGGGGTGTCGGCTACAAGTTTGAGGCTCCTGCCGATGATAAGAATGGAAAACCAAACTCCTGAAACATTACATTATGCTTAAAGTATGTGCCTGACAGAAAAAAACTTAAAGCCCAAGCCCATCTCTTTTACCTGTTTTTAAGTATGGGATAGATTGGCGGCTATAGCCGCCATTAGGTTCAGGTGGATTGTTGATAAAATCTCTAGGGATTTCAATAGCAAATATACCTAGTGTTTTAGGTACATGGTATTAACTTACTGTCTTCCTGATAAGTCATCGACAAAGAGAATTTGTTGTCTTTTGCCATCTGCTGATCTTGAGTGCGACATCAGCAATTACACCAAAGCAGCAAACCAACAGCTAACTCATCAAGGGTTGATTGAGTTGAAACAGCAAGTTAGCGGTATATCTAATCATTCCTATTTTCAAGCAAGAGCTTAGGTTTTAGCTTTGCCCAGAGGAAGTAGCAGTGTGGTTATTAGACTCAGCGCTAGTAGCTTCTGTTGACGAGACTTCCTCTGATTCTGATAGCTTCGGTGTTGTCACGGCTTGCTCTAGCTGTTGGGCCTCGCGCTTAAACTCGTTTTCAAATTCTCTAGAGGCGTCTTGAAAACCTCTAATTGCCTTGCCCAGACTCCGACCAATTTCCGGCAACTTTTTAGGTCCAAACACGAGTAGCGCTATGACCAAAATCAGCACCATTTCCGGCAAACCAATACCAAAAACGTTCACTTGATGACCTCCTGCTATTTTTCTGTTACTAGTCTCGCCTCTTTAAGTATAGGACTTACAAAAAAACCCGGACTAGCCGGGAACTTAAAGAGCAATTATAGTTTGAGGTTCGCTAACTACTGCCCCAAACTTTTCCAACCCACATCAATACCGCTGATTACGATGGAAGAATTGTATAATTGCAAAATGATCAACAAGAAGACAAAAAATAACCCCATAAAGACTGCCATCAGGGGTGTGGTACCCCAACCAGGGGAAACTTTACCATACTCAGAGTTGAGGGGTTTGAGAATATTTCCCAGTCGCGTTTGTATTGCCATAGGTCAACTATGATCTGTTTCAATGAAGTTTTGTAATGTTCTGTAATATTATAGAGGAATAAAACTCATAGTTTATATAAACATGGAAACCGCAACAGTTCTTAGCATTTCTATAGCTGCGATTGTGATTGCCATCACAGGCTTCTCCATCTATACATCCTTTGGACCACCTTCTGCCCAATTGAACGATCCTTTTGAGGATCATGAAGATTAGGATTTAGGGAGATGGGGAGATGGGGAGAGGGGGGGATGGGGAGATGGGGAGATGGGGGGATGGGGAGATGGGGAGATGGGGGGATGGGGGGAGGGGGGGATGGGGAGATGGGGA
>JAAHGS010000012.1 GCA_010692645.1 Symploca sp. SIO2E9 | reverse complement strand
GACGGGCTTGTGAGTTAAGTTTTTTAGCCCAAGGAAAGTCAGTGTCTTTTGCTAGTCGAGTGACGTACTTATACAAGTCATAGCGACTCTTGGCATTACCATCTTCCCAAAAACGAAGGCAAGAATTACGGATAAACAAACCAGTACGAATGGCTTCGTTTAACCTTTCATACTGATGTTGATTACCTTTTAACTTGGTTTCGTAGACTAACATTTATCACCGATGCGTCATGATAAAATACTAGCATAAATGCTCCTCACTGGCAATTCATCCCGTCGCTAAAAGCGAGGGCATTCTTGCCGGATTAGGTAAAGCACGTTTTCCTCAAACGGTCGAAAGCGCAATTTAGATGCACAACAGCTTATGATCTCAATTGTAAAATCATATTTCATAAACAACCTTGACTACACAAAAGCTTAGACCGACAAGCAGTTTAGAAAAACAATTTTGGCATTGGCAAGGTCACCAAATTCAATACGCTGTCATGGGTATTGGTCAGCCTCTAATACTGGTTCATGGTTTTGGTGCCTCCATTGGGCATTGGCGCAATAATATCCCTGTACTGGCAGAAGCTGGTTATCAGGTATTTGCTATCGATCTCCTGGGATTTGGGGGTTCTGATAAACCTCCACTCAATTACTCCTTGGAGTTGTGGCAGCAACAACTGAAGGATTTCTGGGAAACCCACATCGCAAAACCTACAGTGTTTGCAGGTAATTCCATCGGAGCCTTGTTGAGCTTGATGGTGGTGAGTGATTATCCTGAAATTAGCCTCGGTGGAATCTTAATTAACTGTGCTGGCGGACTCAATCACCGCCCCGATGAACTTAATCTGCCCCTAAGGCTGGTGATGGCAGCTTTTACCAAGCTAGTGAGTTCTAAAACTTTCGGAGCATTCCTCTTTGATAATATCCGCAAAAAAAACCGTATCCGTCGCACCCTCACTCAGGTTTATTACGATCAAGAGGCGATTACGGAAGAACTAGTAGACTTACTATACACTCCAAGTTGTGACCCTGGTGCTCAGCAGGTGTTTGCCTCGGTTCTAAGTGCCCCTCCTGGTCGATCACCAGCTGAACTTTTACCACAAGTCGAACATCCACTACTGGTGATTTGGGGAGAAGAAGACCCCTGGACACCAATTAGCGGTGCAGCAATTTACCAACAACAGATCGAGACCGGTAAAGAAGTGAAATTTGTAGCGGTTCCCAAGGCTGGTCACTGTCCTCACGATGAGAAACCGGATGTTGTCAATCAGCTAATTATTGATTGGCTGATGAAACGTCAATGCTGATATAAAAAATATAATATAAGTTGAGAATCTCCAGTCTGTTAGGAAAGCGGACGAGCAGTAACTGACAGACAAGGAGATTCTTGATTGATTGAATTTCCTGGTTCATTGTTCATTGTCATCAATAATCTTGCCTTAAGCTTTTGTCTATCTGGCATTGCAATTTCGGTCGTTTGAGGAAAACTCGCTTTACTTCTCTCCCTGCCCCCCATCTCCCCATCTCCCGAGATGGTAAGGAAAGCTAATTTTTCGTTACTCAACTTTACTTTATCTTTACAAAAAAACTCTCAAGTACTTAAAAATTATGCGACTCTAAGTATATTCACTTAGGTGAATATACCATTTCAATCTCAGATGTAATTTACGTAGTTACCTGGAAGCCGTTGCCGCGTTGAAACATCACAATTGTATAGTGTCACTAGTTCCGCTCTAATATTTCAAATCATTAAATACGGACTGTCTTCACTTTGTGAACAATGTCCGTCTCTCTAGATCTATAGAGCGGCTTCTAATCAAGGGCTATCATGAAAATCGAAGACATCGCTAGATATTATATAGCTGCTCCTGCATATGAAGCGCCTTTGGAGGTCACTAAGGCTTTTCGTCAATTTGTAATCGATATAGCCCAAGTAGAATTGCAAGGAATCAATTTTCAGTATGTTGACTTCGATCCTTACTTTAGAGGCTCACAATTGTGTATAGAAGATATGTACACTGATGTCAACCAAGGGAATTTAATGATTAGCACCCAAGGCAAGAACTCAGATCTGTACTACAATCTCAATTTGTTAGACCCGGAAGTTGATCTTATTTTTCGATGCCTTCATGAAATGCATCATCTCAAGCTCAAAGCTGGTTTTGGCTGGGAGGGAGAGTTTCTTACTGCTGCCCACGTCATGTCTTTTACAGACAAACCTTTGTTCAAACAAATGCTCTTCAGCGAAACTGTAGCACAAGTTGCTATGTACATTCAGACAGGACAGTTCCCCAAAGAGCAAAAAGTTGTACTTTTTGATCGAGAATTCGTGCGCCGGTTCGAGAAATATTGGCCAGAGTCTGGACCTACATAAGCTGTAAGGCATTTAATTTGTGTATTTTAATGATAAAATCACTTGAAGTCCTTCAACACACTTGGAGTATGGGGTTCCATTCAGAAGTTGATTGGGTAAAACGCCAAATTCACCGTCAGGATTTAGTCTGTGGCAGTTTAACTGGGAAAAACTAAATCGCTAGGGGTAAAATCCAGGATTTTTATAGTCTGACGGACCTAAAAAAAGAAAACCAGTTCTGGTAGTTTTAGAGTAATCCCACTAGGTTGGACGACCTCTAGAGGGAGAGTAGACATAAGACTGGTTTAACCTGCAATCTGCCCCAGTATCCCAGCTATCCCAAGTGCTTTGAGCCACGGGATTTGGTAAATATTGTGTAGACTATTGCTGCTCAATTCCCCAATCTAATGAATCCAGATCCTGAAATTCGCCGCTTACTTGATATTATGCCTGCTTCCGGGCGAATGCTCACGAAAGTCGTCAGCAAACCTCAACAAACTACGGTAGTTGAGGCTCCTTTTCCCCTGCCTTGGTCAAGAGAGCGACCAATTTATATTAACTTTGATCTATGGCGTCGCCTGCCTAGACCCCAGAGAGATTTGCTGATCTTACGGGCAGTCAGCTGGCTAGTAGGCATCCGGTGGTTTAAACCGGACTTGTATCAGGGAGTGGTTCTGGTAGGCATGTTAGGCTCAATAGTGGAGCTGGCGCAAGGTGATGCTGTAGGTATTGTGGTAGCCATGGGATTGAGTGGAATTGCTGGTTCACAAATTTGGCGTGCTACCCGCAGTTCTGAATCTGAACTCAATGCCGATGCCGCAGCAATTAAAGGTGCTCAGCGGCGTGGCTACACGGAAACTGAAGCTGCTGAGTATTTGTTGTCTTCTATTGAAGCTGTTGCTCAACTTGAAGGGCGTTCTGAGCTTAATTTTACAGAATTAATTCGTAGCCAGAACTTGCGTGCGATTGCTGGAATTTCACCAGTGGGGGTTCCTGAGAGGGCGAGGCAAAAGTCGAAATCACAGTTTTGATTTAGCCTTAAAACATAATCATAATTTAGAATCAATTTGTGCTCTTGATGGAAGCTTTTAGCCCATTCCCCCCTCAATGGACAGAATCAGCAATTCATGCCCTAGAATTTTGCTGCCCTAGTTGTAAAGCTTCTTCTATGGAAGCAAAACGGGTTTGGATTAATCGGCAAGCACCAGTGACTACTGAGGACTACCGCCGGAAATGGCAGGAGTTTTATCAATGTCATTGTAGTACGGTTTGGTGGGCATGGAGTACGGATCGTCCACCTTCGGATTTGGTAAAACGCGATATTTGAAGAGATGGGGGGAGGGGGAGATGGGGAGATGGGGAGATGGGGGGAGGGGGAGATGGGGAGATGGGGAGAGGGGGAGATGGGGAGATGATTTTGATTCACTATTAGCCTTATTTGCCAGAAAGATTTCTCTGAGAAACCCCAGAAATGTTACCGAGGAAAATAAGGGATGAGTATCACCGAGCCCAAGCTTTCAGTGGACTAATTAAAAATCCTAACTTTTCCCTCCAAGATGACTTTTCCCTTTGGAAAGAATTTCTTCATACCTTAGCTTGTCGCGATCGCAAAGACTTCTTAGAATATGTAGTTAATCTCAGTCCCACAATTATCTCTATGGGAGGCAAGGAAGCCCTAGTTTTAAAAGTACAAGGGATTCATGACGTTAGTAGGTGGTGGCCTTGATCAAGTCTTGAACCTGAGAAAGCTCCAAGGCAAAAGGCTCCCAGGATTTCCCTTAATCACGACAAATACCAATACTTTTAGCAATTAGCTACAATCACCGATGGTACTAATTTAAGCTAACTGTGGCATGAACTGGCAAGAAATCTCCGGTAACTCAGTTTTAATCCCCTCGCGCCCTATCGGCATCGTGCATTTTCTGGGCGGAGCTTTCATTGGGGCAGCTCCCCAAGTAACATACGGATGGTTACTTGAGCAATTAGTGCGTCAGCGTTATGCCGTGATTGCCACGCCCTTTGTTAGTACTCTAGATCATAGTGCGATCGCAAGAGAGGTTTTGAACCGTTTCGAGACTGCCTTAGAACGTTTAAAAGCACAAACTATTTTAGGCGCAAGTTATCTTCCCATCTACGGTATAGGACACAGTATGGGTTGTAAACTCCATTTACTCATTGGCAGTCTTTTTGGTGTCGAAAGAGCAGGTAATATCTTAATGTCCTATAACAACTATCCTGTTAACCGAGCTATTCCCTTTGTCAAGGAGTTAAATATTTCTGAGGTGTTCGATATTGAGTTTACACCATCACCCCGACAAACCAACGAACTGATTGCTAAACGCTACGATGTCCGCCGTAATTTACTGATTAAATTTAATAATGATGAAATTGACCAAACTATAAAACTGACTAGAATTTTACAGGATCGCTTTCCAGAAATGGTTGTCCTACAGAAGTTACCAGGAAATCATCTAACACCTTTAAGCCAAGATATCAGGTGGAATGTAGGAGATGTTTTTACTCCTTTGGATGCAGTTGGTCAGTGGATTAAGGAAGGAATATATCACGACTTGAATCAGCTTAAATCGGAAATTGTCCGTTGGCTTAATCCGATAGCAAGTAATAAGTAATAAGTAATAAGTAATAAGTAATAAGTAATAAGTTTAATTTAATATCTACTTATTACTTGAGGACTTATACAAAAAAATACGTGAGGTAGTGGTAATTCATGAATTCCCATTAGGAAAAATCATGGTTCCAAGATGGTGTTGCGTAAGTCCTATACTTATTACTTGTATATGAAGGTTAAACTACAATTGGGCATAAAAATAAACCTTCTGCCTTCTGCCCTCTGCCTCCTGCCTTCACCATTAACTCCCCAGGCCGGATTCGAACCAGCGACCAATCGGTTAACAGCCGACCGCTCTACCACTGAGCTACTGAGGATCACGTAGCTTGCGCTTATGACGCCTACCCATCATAGCGAAAACAATCAGAAGTTGGCAAGTACTCTTGCCAATTTTATTCAAAATTAAGGTTGCCACCTAACCAACTATCTATATATTGAGTGGTAAGACGAAGATCAGCTATATCCTTGTTTTTGTTCCCTTTCTATGCTTACATACCACCAAATACCTGTTTCTGTTTCCCTGATATCTATTGATTTACCGCTCTGGCATACCTTCAAAACTGATGCGACTCTAGAACAAAAAGACCAACAGAGGTTTCATCTTCTCTTAAATGAGCCAGCCCCTCCTGAGTGGGAGCCAGCACTGGCTAAAAATGGTGATTGTTATAAACACTCCTCTGAATCTTCGCGCTTCCTGTGGATGGAAATTTCCCCTTATCGGGTAAGCATGACTATGCAGGAGCAAGGTAAACTCAGTTATCGCCATCTCTGGCAACAAGGTGTTTACGGAGTCAGTCGCTACTGTCTACAGAAGGACTCTCTTGAGGGATATCAATCGCTGCAACTTCGTAATTACACCCGCAGTGTACAGCTAGATGGTTCTCCTGTACCTCGCAATTTGCGGCTGGAATATGAATTATGGTCAGAGAAATTCAGATTAGGTCGCTATGTCTTAAATCTGCAACTTGATCACTAAGTTTACTATTGTGGCTGTCTAACTCAAAGACGCTGCTATTCCAGATGTGAGTACTCAATTGGAAGAAAGGGAGCAAGAGAGAGAGGGTAGTGTGGGAGGTGTGGGCAGTGTGGGGGGAATTGTGTACACAAAAAAACCTGTGTCTTTTTCCTACAGCCCCTGGTTGATCAAAAATTTTGCTTGGGAAGAAGATTTTGTATTATAATGTAGCACTAGATAATACATTAGCGTTCTGGTAGAAACTCACCTGTAAGTTGAGCCAGTTTTGCTTTCTGGGTAGCATCATGGCAACATTTCAGGATCTTCTTAAATCCTACCGCCCTTACTGGGCGACATCAGTCTTTAGTATTTCTGCATCTAGTGCTTTTGAAATCATTGATCTAGTTGTCCCCTATGGGATTGGACAGATTCTCAATGTCCTATCTGGTCAAACTCTGGATCAACCAATACAGTTCCTAGTGGAAAGTTTAGCAGCTTTTACACATACTAAGGCGAATCAATTCTTGTCCCTAGGTGTGCTGCTTGGTATTATTTTCATCGTTACTGTGGTGAGAGCGCCAATTCAACCCTGGCTAGGGCTTTGGTGGCACTGGGATATTACCATGCGCACTCGTCGAGATCAATATCAAAGAGCTATTACCAAAATCCTGACTCTACCATTAGAATTCTATGACCAAAACAACCCTGGACGTATTGCTGGGCGACTTACCAGAGGCATTGATAACCAAACTTGGAGTTACCCGGAAATTGCTGGGCAGCTAATTCCCAAACTGGCAAGGGTATTGGGTATTTTTGTAGTTATCTTGTTAATTGAATGGCGTATTGCGCTGTTATTTTTCGTTTCCTTTGTATTTATTTTGGGCTTTAGCCTCAGGGATCTTCGAGAACTAATTGCAGAGGAAAGGTTATTAGATAGACATCAAGAAAAAACTGAAAGTCATACCTCAGAAATTGTCACTAACGTCAAAACAGTCAAAGCCTTTGCCACAGAAGCAGAGGAACTGAAACGGCAGCGGCAACGGTTAAACCGTGAACTCAAGTACATTTTGTATCGCCTCCACTTGGGTTACGTTAAACTTTCTAGCTGGCAAAGAGCTGTAATCCAGACTTGCGTGTTTTCCATACTAGCTTTGACTCTATTTGCCACTCTCAGAGGACAAATTTCTTTAGGACACTTTGTCACAACTCTGACAGTTTCTAGTATGGCTTACTCAGAACTCGAACCAATCAATGATATGGCTGAGACTTTTGCCCGTCGCTATGCCTCAATGATTCGATTTCATGAGTTCATGCTGCGTCCAATTGGCAGTGATGCCCCTGGTATTGTGCTAGATATGGCTGAAGCAGAGAAATCTTACCAATTCACGGGCAAGGTTGAATTCTCCCATGTCAGTTTTAGTTATGATGCGTCGCGCCCAGTATTACGGGATATCAATCTGTTGATTGAACCCTATCAAACTGTAGCGCTAGTGGGTCGTTCTGGTTCCGGTAAGTCAACGCTAGTTAAGCTACTATTCCGCTATTTTGAACTGCATCAAGGTTGTATTTTACTAGATGGCACGGATATTCGCCATCTCGATGTTACTGCCTTCCGTAAGCGTTTAGCGATCGTACACCAGGAAGTAGATGTCTTTAACGGCACTCTTTTGGATAATCTCACCTATGGTAATCGGCAAGTTAGCTTCAAGAAAGTTCAAGAAGCTTGTCGCATTGCCAGAGTAAATGAAGTGGTTGCCCAACTACCCCAAGGCTACTACACTGTAGTTGGAGAGCGTGGTGTACGCCTATCTGGTGGACAGCGGCAGCGGTTGGGAATTGCCCGCGCCCTCTTAGTTGAGCCAGATGTTTTAATCTTTGATGAAGCCACTTCCAGCCTAGATTACGAATCTGAGCGCTCAATTCAGTTAGCGATGAGAAGTATCCAAGGAACCTGTACTACGATTATCATTGCTCACCGACTAAGTACAGTTCGGGAAGCAGATAAAATAGTAGTCCTCGACCAAGGTAGGATTGTGGAAGTAGGCAACCACTGGGAATTATTACGCCAACAAGGAATTTACCAGCGCCTGCATTCGCTGCAAGAATCTGGTGAGTTGTTATAAGCCGTAGGGGCGCACCGACGTGCGCCCTCCCACCGACGTGCGCCCTCCCACCGACGTACGCCCTCCCACCGACGTGCGCCCTCCCACCGACGTGCGCCCTCCCACCGACGTGCGCCCTCCCACCGACGTGCGCCCTCCCACCGACGTAAGCCCTCCCACCGACGTACGCCCTCCCACCGACGTGCGCCCTCCCACCGACGTGCGCCCTCCCACCGACGTGCGCCCTCCCAGCGACGTGCACCCTCCCACCGACGTGCTAGCACCAACCTGCGCCCTTGCACCGCCTATGTTGAGGATCAAGGATTGGGCAAAATAAATTAAGCAGCACCTACAGAAAGCTGATCATGTTCGACTACGAATACATTGGCATAAAGGTTAGCAACAATTTGTTTACCGTTAAGGGTCAAACCTAAGTAGTGCAATGAATCTTGTATGTAGGGATATACCCCTTGCCAATAGAATTGAGCATAATTCTGGCGCAAGTCTCCTGGATTGCGGTAACCTAGGTGTTTGTTAACGCCAGTTTCCTCAAATTCGTAGTATAGGGCGCTAACCTTCTTCAAGTATCGAGGATCGCTCAACTGACCAATTAAATCAGCAGCTCTAACTAAGCCTGGGAGGTTTAGTGTATCCTGATGGTCTTGATCCGAGGGCACAGGGAAACGAGTTAATTCTACATTATGCTTGATTTCTGCCGCATCAATGAGCAAATTACCGCCAAAGCGCTCCTTGATGAACAGTTTGCCTCGGTCTACGTGATGAGGTGTCAGGCTAGCATCACTGGCTCCTGGAGGTAAACGTACCATCTGATCATCTATACCAGTAGCGTAAAGTCCTTCACTAATTCGGTCTTGTCGGCAAACTCCTTTAACATAGCCGATATCATGGCAAAGCAAGGAGATAATGCCATGCATCCAGTCTTCACAGGAAATACCACCCTCGCGGATATGTTTGCCTCGCAGAATTTCCTGCCCAACTAGAGTGACAAGGATTGTATGTTCAACATTGTGATAAAGGGCGTCACTATTGGCGATGTTTTCTAAAGCCATGCCTCCAGCCCAGCCGATGATTTCTGCATAGTCAGACTTCAAGCCTCCGTAGGTGCGGTGGTAACCTTCTTGAATCTGTTGGACAAAATGGTCAATGAGTATTTGTGTGGCGTCAAACATGTAGAGTTATCCCAGTTAAGGTATTAACGACTAGTTGCTGTATAGTGCCAAACGCTGAACTTTATACTTGAGATATTTAGATCCTACAAAAAACATTGTCTTTAGTGGTGATGAGCTATTTTTCACCAAAGTGATGTTTTAAGGTGAGCAGTGTGAGGAGTGTCACTAGTTCAGGGGTTTAGAGTTACAAAGTGAAGAGAGCCGTTCTTTTTTGGTAAATAGTTGAGCATTCAAGAGTAATTCCAATCAACCATGAATCATGAACCATGAACTATCAATAGAAATTCCCCCCTTAAAGTGGCTTAATTACGGTCTTCTACAAGTTTAATCTCCTGCTCCACCTTTAGTCCAGCCAGAAAATTTCGGTCTTCGCTAAGGTGAGGAAACTTTAGCTGAGAATCTGGAATTCCCTTTTGCACTTGGCGCTGACGTAAAATTGCAAAACTACCAGAACTAAGAATACGTAGTCGGGGGGGAGGCACCTCGTCAAGGCGTTTGAGTCCGTAGCGAACGTTAATTTCCTTGAGTTTTTGGTCAAAACGAAGTAGGAAAGCTAGGGGATCATCGAGTGAATTCGTGGAGGTTAGTTCAATGTTCACCAGATAGTGGGCAGGGAATTCATTGGCAGATAAAGTAATAGAGAAATCCTCTAGGGATAAGTTAAATTCTTGTTGTAAGGCTTGCATGACTTGAGTCGCATGAAATTCAGTCGTCTTTTCCGTAGTAGAAGATAATAAACCACCTCGACGATAGCGAAAAACTATTATGGGAGTATTTTCATAAAAACCCAGTACCTCTACAACATCACCAATATCGTAGCGATAGAAGCCACTGTAGTTGGTTACCAAAATGCGGTAGAGATTTCCTGGTTTGACTTCAGTGGCAAGTAAAGTTTTAGGATGTTGTGCCTCCCACTCTGGTTCTGGAATAAATTCAAAAAAGCCTGTCTCAATTGCCAGAATGCTGCCATCATTATTTAAGTCGT
The DNA here is from genome assembly GCA_010692645.1 of Symploca sp. SIO2E9. Classification (GTDB taxonomy): domain Bacteria; phylum Cyanobacteriota; class Cyanobacteriia; order Cyanobacteriales; family Coleofasciculaceae; genus SIO3C6. Next base: position 28,588 of record JAAHGS010000012.1, on the reverse strand, counting down.
GGTAAATACCGAAAGTAGCTTCAGCAGAGGCATAAACAGAACCAAATACAGGCGTGTCATCTAAATAATCAGGAAAGCGCTGAAAGTAGAAATCTGAGGTTCCTCCCCTAGCGGTGCCAATGAAAGATAGATTGGGCCAAGCTAATTTGGGGGTAAGTCTTCCGTGTGACTTCCAGATTTCACGCAGCTTAGCGGCACGGGTTGGTGCAGGACGAAGAACTTTCTCTAATTGGAACCGAATCTCCGGTTCTAGTTTTAACCAACTAGCGATTTCTCCACTTTCCAAATCCTCAATCAACTCTTTACCATAGAGCTGCAAATAGTTACAAATCCGCAAAATGAGCATCGGGAAGTTGGCAGCTATACCTCGCATGGACTCTTGACGCAGAGCAAATAGTAGGCAGATATAGTGACGTGTCAGACTATCAGTTGGCTTTAAGCTTTCGTAAGGGTGGGCACATAATTGCTCGTATATAAGCTTACCCATGCGCAAAACTCCTGCACCTCCCGAACCATATTTGATACCACCACTAGTAACTCCTGAGAGTCGGCTGGAGTAGGTTACCAGCAGTTTGCCAAATTGGCGTTGGCGGGAACGCAGCGCCTCAGATAAAAAGCCGATGCAAGTCAAGTTTGCCCATCCTAGCGAGTTCTGAAATCGCCTAGTGACTGGGATCATTTTCTGCTTTCCCGTTGAACCACTAGTTGTATTTATGTAGACGACGGAATCTGGGGTTAGAATATTCCTTTCACCCTTGGCAATGCGTTCAAGATAGGGTTCATAGCTATTGTGAGGCAGAACCGGAACCTGTTCTCGAAATTGTTCCAGATTTTTGATATACTTCAAACCATATTCTCGCCCTAATTCAGTTTCTTGATAAGCTTGCAATAGTTTGTACAAAAAACATTCTTGTACTGCCAAGGGTTGACGAGTTTTCTTGACAAAACTGTCCTTGGCTAGTTCAGCAGTAGTAGTCAATAGTGGTAGCAAAAAGTTTGCCATGATTTCCTCACACCAAGTTATCAAGATCCACAATAAACTTCGTTTAATTTAAGCAGATTTACCAACTAGTTACAAATTAAACTTAACCGTGGGCATTTGCTAGGTGCTATTCATGTAAGCTAAAATCATTCGCCATTTGTTTATTAGCTATGGCGGTTTATTTCAAATAATCAGGCATTGATTGTAGATAAATTTAATAAACTAACTGGATTTTAGTTAAAACTAGCTTAGCTTTGATAACTAGCATGGTAGGATATCTAGGAAGGAAGTTCTGGAATCCTTGCGGAGCCAGAAACCTACACCTACCTGAAAAGAAGTGTAGGATACGTCAAACTGTTGAAATGGTTAAGTAACGTCCACCATCACTCTTCTGGCAAAGTTGAACCTGCAATTGGAGAAGTATGGGGATTTAGGGGAAAGTGCAAGTCTTAGGAGAGAGTACGTGAGAGCCTTAATCAGCGCTTTTGTTGGTATTGGCTGTTTTACCCTGGCATTTGTGACCGGTAGTCTAGTTGAATATTGGCTACATCGCCTAATGCATGTCAACGCTAGAATTGGTGAACGCCATCGCGACCATCATCGCCGTAATGAGGGACAGGGCGTGGTGTGGGAGTTCCGCGACTACGTCAGAGGCTCTTTTGTAGTAATGTGTCTGGTGTTCTTGTACTCATGGTATGCAGGATTAGGTTGGTTCCTGGGTTCGCTATGCTACGCAGCTTTTTCAGCCTATGCCCATCAATTACAACATGAAAATCCAACCAAGTGCTTCTGGATGAGAATGCCAGTTCACTATGTACATCACAAATATGGCATGTGGGAACATAACTTTGGTCTAGCAGTAGACTGGTGGGATCGAGTTTTTGGTACCTACAAGCATGTGGAATGGCTGACAGAAGAAGAACTCCAACAACCTGAACGAGGCTATTTACAACTCCGGTGGTGGTAAATTGTTGTAATTCTCCATATTGGTCGTTACAAACGGCTTTTTGAATCACAGTAGCGATGGTGTATCTGAAAGCAATGTAATATTTTTCCTAGAGCGCTCGGAGTTGTTTAGTAAAATGTTACTTTAGGAGAATTCCTTTGAGCTACTTTAACGAGGCAAAAACCCACTTTATTGCCAGTCATCAGCATCCAATTAACCAGATCCTGCACCACATAACCAACTTGCTAGCGATCGCAGCAGCAGTCTTACTATTTTATGACTGGCGGTTGACACTAGTATGCTTAGTGCTGACCCAAGTGTTTGCCCTAAGTGGACATGCATTTATAGAGAAGAATGAACCAGCTTTCATCAAGTATCCAGCCCTAACTATCATAGTCTCAATGTTGTGGTCTTTTGAAAATTGGTTTGGTCTGCGCCAAGCTTGGACTTACCTCAATCGCCAACAAGGGGTTTAGCAGCAGGGTGAACGAAATTTTGGTTGGAATTTCAATTCTCCGCGTCTGGAGCGTCTGGAGCGTCTACTTACTTATTTCCCCACTCTTTTTTTTGCTCACCCTTAGCAGCACTGCACCGAATTATCAACCAAGCCTCTGAAACCTCCAACCTATTTTTCCACACACCCGATACAATCATTGAATTGCTCGGCATGCTACCGAGGCACAAACTAATCAAGGAGCTTTAATGTATCAAGGTTTACTGGTAATCGACGCCGACGCTCACAAGCTAGAAAATCCCTTGATCATGCGGGATTATATGGAGCCAGAGTATAGCGATCGCGTCGGCTTAGTGATTGATAGTCTAGGAGATCAACGAGCGCGGCTCGTAGACTTTAATCCTGCCACCGGTCAAAATGACCTGGTGCGTATGTTCCCTCAACCCCAAGGTTTAGGTAAAGGCGGCTTTAGGAACCTGCATCCAGATACCACTTTGGGTGCGATGTTCAATAAAGTGCGACTAGAACACATGGACAAAGAAGGCGTCGATGTCCAAGTGATCTACGGCACTTTCAACTTAATTTTTTCTAGCATTATAGATAAAGATTTGGCAGTAGCCCTGTGCCGGGCTTACAACAACTATATTGCCGATGATTGCCGGGGATATGATCAACGCCTCAAACCCATTGGTGTCCTACCACTCCAGGATGTTGACGCTGCCGTAGCAGAAATGTATCGCTGCGTTAATGAACTGGGCATGGTTGGTGTCGCTGTTGCTCCCAACCTACCAATTCCCCATCCCCAAGCACCGCAAGCTTTCCCAGAGATTCGCACCTGTAAATGCATTAGCCACCCTGACTTTCGTCCTATTCTCCAGGCAGCAGTAGACTTAAATATTGGTCTAGGCATTCACGGCGGCCCCGGTTCCTCTATGGTTAGCGGCATTGCTGATCACACCGAAACTTTTGTGCTGACCCACATTTTTGTGCAGCGCAACCAGCAACAGCTAGCCATGGCACGGATGATCTTTGACGGTGCCTTTGAACAATTTCCTAATCTGCGAGTCGGCTTTTTAGAAGGCGGTTGCGGTTGGGTTCCAGATCTTGCCCATGCCTTTCACGAGCATTGGGAAAAGCGCATCCGCGACTTTGATCCCAAGAATCCCTATCGCCCCTCACTGATGGAATTCACCAAACTGATGATTCAAGAAAAGGGCGGCGGCAACAATATCAATATCATCAGCAAGGCGAAAAATCTCTTTGATCTGTTGTGGAATGCAGAACATGACCCAACTCAGATCGATGATCACAGTCTCTATGAACACTACGATCTGCGCCACCGCGATCCCCTGGAATATTTTGAGAGGGGTCAAATCTTCACCTCTTTTGAATCAGACGACCCAGGCCCATCCTATATGCATCTTGCTATGGGAGAAATGGGCAAGCGCCTAGCATGCTTCTCCGGTGACTATGGTCATTGGGATGGTGTCCTCAAAGACTGCGTTAAGGATGCAGCAACAGTTGCCAATTATGAGCGGGAACATCTGGAGCTCCTGCTAGGAGGTAATTCCCTGAGCTTATATGGTGATCGACTGCGTCAATCCCTACCTGCTAACAAAATGGCGAAGAGCCTTTAGTCTTAACCATCTTGGTTGACTAACAAATTGGAAGCTTCCCTTGGGTATATGCCCATGCCAGCAAAATAATTGGATATTTGAAAAGGACGCTAACGCTTAAGGCGGCGCTAAAACCTTGCTTAAACTAAGTCTGCTGAAGTGGACTTAGTTTCTTTATCTACGACTCCAAGTTTGTTGGCAAATTGCTGGCATTGGCATGCTCCCTGTTAAATTTTAGAGGTTAAAAGCCTGTAAGGTTAGTAGAGTAACTCGAATATTTAACTTTCGAGTATTTAACTTTCGAGTCTTCCAACTTACCCTGCTCATAATCTTGCCGAGTTCCAAGTCAGCAGTAAAGAGAACACTTTGTAAAGGGATTCTGCTTGAGAGTGGCTGAATTCAAAACCCTTGTTAGTATGAGACCTCAAGTTTAATGCGAATTTTACTCCTATATCCCCTCTTTCCCAAATCCTTCTGGTCTTTTGATCAAGTACTAGACCTAATTGGGTGCAAAGTTACGCTTCCACCTTTAGGTTTGATCACAGTTGCGGCAATCTTGCCCCAGAATTGGGAATTCCGCTTAATAGACCGAAATATAGGCTTTGAGACTGAAGCTGACTGGAACTGGGCAGATTTGGTAATTGTTTCCGGCATGATTGTCCAGAAACCAGATTTACTCGACTTGATCCGCAAGGCAAAGCGGCGCGGCAAACTGGTTGCTGTCGGTGGGCCCTATGTCACCTCTACTCCTGAGGAAGCACAGCTAGCAGGAGTAGACTTTCTAATCTTGGATGAGGGCGAGATTACCTTGCCGTTATTTGTTGAGGCTATAGAGAGAGGGGAAACTTCAGGGGTATTCCGTGCCAACGGCAACAAGCCTGATGTCACTACAACTCCAATTCCCAGATATGACCTACTGGATCTCAAATCCTACAGCGACATGTCGATCCAGTTTTCGCGGGGCTGTCCCTTCCAGTGTGAGTTCTGCGACATCATCGTACTCTACGGACGCAAGCCGCGCACCAAAACTCCAGCACAGGTTCTGGCTGAGTTGCAGATTCTCTACGACTTGGGCTGGCGGCGCAACATCTTCATGGTCGATGATAACTTCATTGGTAACAAGCGCAATGTCAAGCTCCTGCTGCGGGAACTTGCCCCCTGGATGGCAGAGCACGACTATCCCTTCCATTTTGCCACGGAAGCTTCAGTAAACTTAGCAGAGGATTCGGAATTACTTGATCTGATGATTGCAGCTAACTTTACTTCTGTCTTTTTAGGAATTGAAACACCAGATACAGATAGCTTGGCTCTGACTCAGAAATTCCAAAATACCCGGAACTCGTTGCTCGAATCCGTTCAAAAAATCAATCAAGTGGGTTTGCGCGTAATGGCTGGTTTTATCATCGGTTTTGATGGTGAAAAGTCAGGAGCAGGCGATCGCATCGTTGATTTTGTTGAAGCAACAGCAATTCCTCAAGCAATGGTTAGCATGCTTCAGGCTTTGCCAACAACAGCTCTATGGTATCGACTTGAGAAAGAAGGGCGTCTACTAGAGACAAACCAAGATGCAAATGGTATGCAGGGAACATTAAGCAATTTTATCCCTACTCGTCCTCTAGAAGATATAGCCCGTGAGTATGTTCGTTGCTTCTGGGCACTCTATGAGCCAGAACGTTATTTGGCGCGAGTCTATCGACACTTCCTACAGATGACTCCCAGTACCAAAAGGAAGAAGAAGTTCAAGATGCTGGAATTAGTTTATATCCGAGCATTACTGATCATTGTGTGGCGACAGGGGTTAAAGCGCAAAACGCGCTGGCAATTCTGGCGTCAGCTCTTCTCCATTATTCTCAAAAATCCAGGTGTGTGGCAACAGTATCTAGTTAATTGTGCCCACCTTGAGCATTTCTTAGAGTACCGTCAAATTGTGCGTGATGATATTGAAGAAAAGTTGGCACAATATTTGGAAAGACAAGCTAATTTTAAGCCCTTAGTGAAAGTTTAAAGATTGATGGTGAAGAGCAGCTAATAGATAGCGAAAAACCTGCTAAAACCTGCTAAAACTGTAGAAACTCGAAGGCTCAAATTATGGTAGCAAAAAATCAAGTCAATTAGTCTAAAATAGAGTGGATTATAGGGGGATAAAGCGGGGGGAGAGGCGGAGAGGGGGAGAGGGGTGAGGGGGAGATGGGGAGACGCGGGGATGGGGAGACGCGGAGAGGGGGGATGGGGAGACGCGGAGATGGGGAGACGCGGTGACGCGGAGAATTAAAATTCTAACCAAAATTTGGCTCATCCGCGCGACGAGTGCATCACATCAAGTCTGAAACTGCTGCTGTAAGAATACCCCTTTGAGAAAAAGGAGGAGTGTCAAAACACCCTTTTTAAATCCAGGATGAATCCAGGCAAAACTTCTTCGCCAGACAAATTAGTAGAATTTTCCAATACTTCTACATCTCTGCCAGCGCGATAAATTTCAACTTGTTGGTTCTGTGGGTTAATGAGCCATCCTAGTTTAGCTCCGTTGTCGATGTATTCTTGCATCTTGGCTTGCAATTTAGGGAGACTGTCTGATTCGGAGCGTAACTCGATAACAAAGTCTGGGCAAAGCGGTATAAAACCTTTTCGTTGTTGGAGAGTAAGCGATGCCCAAGATTCTAGCCTAACCCAGGAAACATCAGGAGAGCGGGTAGCCCCGTTGGGTAGTCTAAACCCAGTCGAAGAGTCAAACCCTTCCCCTAAATCCTCGTTTTCTTCGCACCAGCGAGCTAATTGCCCAGTAAGGCTAAAATTCCTCTTACCTGACTCACCACCAGTGGGTGGATTCACGATTAACTCTCCTTCTGCAGTGCGTTCTAATCTTAAGTCGCGATTAGCGGCTGAGAGTGCCTCAAATTGTTTCTGGGTAACCTGGAGAGCAATCTCCCTTGGTAGTTCAAGGGATAGGGTTTTTAGTTGGGTTGGAATGTTTAGCATTGCTACTTGAATTTAGGCTTTAGCTTGCTGGCTCTCATACTTTCCACCAACCTACAAGCCCTGCGATCGCACTACATCTTTTATCTTAAATTTAGTTCTAATTTTGTCTAGCTCTATGAGCAATCAACAAAAATCGCACATCCCCTTGCCAAGATCCATAACTTAAGGTATTGTTTTCTCTCGTTAGCCTAAAATATTGAGAAGCGTCCCATAGGAGTGGAAAAAACACCCCCATGGAACATCACCCCAAACTGTAAGGGCAGTCAGGAGGCTATTGCGAATTTTACACTCCGCAACAGCCGCCCCACTTTGCTGTCTTGTGGGGCGGCTTCAGGTTTTTAGGTATTCTTACCCAATTTGGAGTGTAATTATTACTTAAATCATGACTAGTTTATTCACTCGCCTCCAACCATCCCAAAAATTCCGCATTACAAAAAATGCGATCGCTCAACTTCTAAAAATACCAAAACAGTTAATTGTGCGCGTAGAATGTTGGAAATATGTTGTCTTCGTCCATCGCCGTGACAGAGGTGGACAATTCATCAGTTATCGCAAATTACAACAGTGGCTCAATGCCACCGCCTGTCAAATTCAAAAATGTGCTACCTGGCAGCAGCTGAGGCAATTGTGGCTGGCTATTGAAGCCGACTACAAAAAACACAAAAAACAATATCAGGAGCAAAGCTACCAGTTTTTGAGTAATATTTGGATAAAGCAGTGGCGTTTGCTGTGGTCTGAACCAGAATCAGCCGCCGGGTTTTGATATGATTTTCAACAACATCCATACTCGTAGGTTGGGTTGAGGCAACGAAACCCAACAAATTTAAAGACGCGGAGACGCGGAGACGCGGAGACGCGGAGAGGGGGGATGGGGAGGAGTAGGTTAGATTGAGGCAACGAAACCCAACAAATTTAAAGACGCGGAGACGCGGAGACGCGGAGACGCGGAGAGGGGGGATGAGGAGGAGTAGGTTGGGTTGAGGCAACGAAACCCAACAAATTTAAAGACGCGGAGAGGGGAGAGGGGAGCTGATTATGCCAGAATATATATTTTATCCCTAATTCCTATAACTCCTGTAACTCCTATAATCCTCCATGCGTGACCAAATTTTTATCAGTTATTCTCACCAAGACAAAGAATGGCTGATAAGACTCCAGAAGATGCTCAAGCCACTAACTCGGCAACAGACAATCTCAGTGTGGGATGATACGAAAATCACTGCAGGTTCTAAGTGGAGGGATGAAATTAAACGCGCCCTGGCATCAGCTAAGGTAGCTGTGTTAATGGTAAGTTCTGATTTCTTGGCTTCTGACTTTATTGATCAACATGAACTACCGCAACTCCTAGCTGCTGCTGAAACTGAAGGACTAAAAATAATTTGGATATATTTAAGTTACTGTCTCTATGAGGAAACTGAGATTGAGGCTTATCAAGCAGCTCATAACCTTTCTCAACCCCTTGATGCTCTCACAACTCCACAGCAAGATAAGGTACTAAGGGATATCTGCAAAACTATTAAAAAAGCATCCCTCTCACCCACTGAAACTAAAACCAATTCGCCTTCAAGCACAATAGACATCTCCAATAATGAACCTGAAACCTTTGTACTACGGTTGCTCAATCGTAATTTCTGGAGAAGTCTAATCAATAATCAACCATCAATAATTAATAAATCTACTGGCAGCACTCCTTCTCGCCCTACTGAGAATAGTAATAACAGTGGCTTTTCTCTAAATCTGGGTTATGGGGTGCAATTAGAAATGGTTGCTATTCCTGGTGATATCTTTATGATGGGTTCACCTGAATCAGAAGCAGGAAGATATGATTTAGAAGGACCACAGCACTTAGTAACAGTAGCTTCCTTTTTTATGGGGAAATATCCTGTAACTCAGGCACAATGGCTGAGGGTTGCACAAGAATTTCCTCAAGTCAATCGTAAGCTTAATCCCAATCCCTCTCATTTTAAAGGACTTAATCTACCTGTAGAGCAAATATCATGGTATGATGCAGAGGAGTTCTGTAATCGTTTGTCGCAGCAAACGGGACGTGAGTACCGACTGCCGACAGAGGCAGAGTGGGAATATGCCTGCCGTGCGGGAACAACTACCCCTTATCATTTTGGTGAATCGATAAGCCCTGAGTTAGCTAATTTTGACGAGAATATAAAAGGAACTACGCCTGTAGGAAGTTTTAAAGTAGCTAATAAATTTGGCTTATACGACATGCACGGGAATGTTTGGGAGTGGTGTGCTGATCATTGGCATGATAATTATGAGGGTGCGCCTTCTGATGGTCAAGCTTGGTTAAATGATGGTAATTATACTGGTGCGGTTGTGCGAGGCGGCGCATGGAACATCAATCCTGAAAATTGCCGTTCTGCCTGTCGCAACCTCTTTGATCCGGGCGACGCGCTCAACTACGTTATCGGTTTTCGAGTTGTGTGTGTGTCGACGTAGACTCTTTAGCCCTTTACACTATAACCCTATATCCCTTTACCCTCTTTTTTTTACCCTTTCCGCCGCAGGCGGATCGGGTTTTTTTCCAAAATTGAGTTCTGCTTAGGGGAGTTAGTATTGGCTATCGTTTACGGCAGTATTTAGTTGTTAGTCACAATAACACTCACTATACTTCTGATTATAGGAAAATCTATCAAAAAAAGCAAGCAGAAAATTTGTGTCTACTGTCACTGTTCCAGCTACCACAGCTAACTTAGGACCTGGATTCGACTGCATTGGGGCAGCCTTAACGCTGTATAACCAATTCAAATTCACCAACCGAGAAACAACAGCTTCAGTTAATCAAGGACAAACCGAGAGAGTAAATATTACCGTCACCGGTACTGAAGCTCAACTAGTGAGTACTAGTTCAGAAAACCTAGTCTATCAAGCCTTTGCCAAATTATACGAGCATTTGCATCAGACACCACCGCCAGTAGAAATAGAAATTAAGCTAGGTATTCCTTTAGCTAGGGGACTCGGTAGCTCAGCAACAGCAATTGTAGGTGGATTAGTTGGCGCGAATCAACTGGCAGGGGAACCTCTTGATGTGACTGAAGTGATGAAATTAGCGATCGCAATCGAAGGTCATCCTGATAATGTAGTGCCAGCACTATTGGGAGGCTGTCGTCTCGCTGTTAAAGGTTTGAACAAGAAAGAACATCCACTTGGAGATTGGGAAATCTGTGAACTTCGGTGGCATGATGAGCTAGTACCAGTATTAGGAATTCCCAATTTTGAACTTTCTACCCAAGAGGCAAGGGGGGTTCTACCTGCTGAATACACTCGTGCCGATGCAATTTTTAATATTGCCCATTTCGGTTTGCTATTGCGAGGATTAGAAACCGGTAGAGGCGACTGGCTAGAGATAGCCTTGCAAGACAGAATACATCAACCTTATCGCCAAAAGCTGATTCCCGGTTATGATGCTGTACTCTGTGCCGTTGTCGATGCTGGTGCTTATGGCATGGTAATAAGTGGAGCAGGACCAACACTTTTAGCTTTAGCAGCACCCTCCCAGGCAGCAGCAGTAGAAGCAGCAATGACAACCGCCTGGAAGCAAGAAGGCATTGTAGCCCAAGTGCAATCACTCTCTATTGATACTCAAGGCACGATTACAACTTAGAATGACAACTTAGTTGAAAACTCCAAGAATTAGGGTTTGAGGAGGGAGCAGGGAGTAGGGAGCAGGCAGGAGGCAGGAGGCAGAATATTCATCTCCCCATCTCCCCATCTCCCCATCTCCCCATCTCCCCGTCTCCCCGTCTCCCCGTCTCCCCGTCTCCCCATCTCCCCGTCTCCGTGTCTCCCCATCTCCGTGTCTCCCCATCTCCCCGTCTCCGTGTCTCCGTGTCTCCGTGTCTCCCCATCCCCCCATCTCCTTCATATAGAGATTAGCAATTGTAAAGATTGGGTATTTGTAGTTACTATATCTTTTCAAAAGTTGACTTTACTTAATATACTGAAACAGTAGGTAGTTAAGTATATTTGCTTAGCCGTTAGCACCAAGCTCTTGCATAGTCAAGGTAGCTGACTAGCCTAAGTTCTCTCTCGTAGGATGTTTTAGATGATTTCCCTGGAATTTCCCTGGATAACGACACTGATTCTGTTACCACTGTTAGCCTGTTTGCTCATCCCCTTGATCCCAGATCAGGAAGGTAGAACAGTTCGGTGGTACGCTCTTGGAGTAGGTCTCGTCAATTTTCTGCTGACGCTCTACGCCTTCTGGCATCATTACGATTGGCAAAGTTCTGATTTCCAACTTAACGAAACCTATTCCTGGATACCGCAGTTGGGGTTGAATTGGTCATTGGGCGTCGATGGTTTATCGATGCCTTTAATTGTTTTAACTGGTCTTATCAACAGTTTAGCAATTGTGGCAGCTTGGAAGGTTAGCCATAAGCCGCGCCTGTTTTACTGCCTAATGCTGGTAATGTATAGCGCCCAGATTGGTGTCTTTGCCGCTCAGGATTTGCTCTTATTCTTCCTAATGTGGGAATTGGAGTTGGTGCCAGTCTATCTATTAATCTCTATCTGGGGAGGGCAAAAGCGCTTCTATGCAGCAACTAAATTTATTCTTTATACAGCAGCAGGTTCAGTATTCATCCTTGTAGCAGCCTTAGCCATGGCCTTTTCGGGGGATACCGTCACCTTCGATATGCAACAGCTGGCAAGCAAACACTATCCAATAGCCTTGGAATTACTGGCATATACTGGCTTCTTAATTGCCTACGGCGTAAAGCTACCAATTTTCCCACTACATACCTGGTTGCCTGATGCCCACTCTCAAGCTTCTGCTCCAGTGTCGATGATTTTGGCTGGGGTATTGCTGAAAATGGGTGGTTATGGACTAATACGCATGAACATGGAAATGTTACCCAATGCCCATATTTACTTTGCACCAGTGCTAGTAATCTTAGGCGTGGTTAACGTTATCTACGGTTCTTTAACTGCCTTTGCTCAAACTAACCTTAAACGACGACTGGCCTACTCTTCAATTGCCCACATGGGTTTTGTCTTAATTGGTATTGGCTCTTTTACAGAGTTGGGCGTCAATGGGGCTCTATTGCAAATGCTCTCCCACGGTTTGATTGCAGCTGCTTTGTTCTTCCTCTCAGGAGTTACCTACGAGCGTACCCATACCCTAGTTATGGAAAAAATGGGAGGAATGGCCCAAGAAATGCCCAAGGTTTTCGCCCTATTCACTGCGGCTTCGATGGCTTCTTTAGCCCTGCCGGGAATGAGTGGTTTTGTGGGTGAATTGTCTATTTTTCTAGGAGTCTCCAATAGCGATGTTTACAGCTCCAGCTTTAAATTTGTCGTCGTCATGTTAGCAGCAGTGGGATTAATTGTTACCCCGATTTATCTGCTCTCAATGCTGCGAAAGGTTTTCTATGGGGAATATAAATCTGGGCTAATTATCGAAAAATATCTAGGTGATGCTAAGCCACGGGAAATCTTTGTAGCTCTTTGCCTGTTAGTGCCAATCATCGGAATTGGTCTATATCCAAAACTGGTGATGCAGACCTATGATGTTAAGACGGTGGCAGTTACTGCTCAAGTTCGTGAAGCTTTACCGGTGATTGCACAGGAGCGCTCCAACCTCTATTCTGGAACTTTGCGAGCACCGAAGTTACCTAATGCTCAACCTCAGGCATTGCTGGGTGTTGTTGATTAATAAAGAAGTGCCTCGGAGCCTTCTCCGAGCTAACAAATTTAACTTACTAAAGATAAAAAGTCTGCTTAGGCAGGCTTTTTGTTGTTTGTGAATTTGACACTCCCACGGCTTAAAGCAGGTGGGATTCTTCGTTCACCAACCCTGCTTGCTGAGATAGGTTTTCACCTAAAACAGTAGAGGCAAGATTTCCCGAAGCGTTCGGGTTTAAAACCCAAGTTCCCACATGCCCTGTGGTACTTAAGGCTTCTTTCAAGATGTTTATTGCTGCGTTGTGATCACGGTCTAAAACTGTTCCACACTTACAGATGTGTGTCCTAGTCGATAGAGATTTCTTGACCATAGTGCCGCAACTAGAGCATTTCTGAGAAGTGAATCGCGGATCGACAGCTACAGTTATCCTACTAAATTTCACTCCAAAGTACTCTAACCATCTCCTAAATTGATACCAACCAGCATCATTAATAGACTTAGCAAGACAGTGGTTTTTTACTAGATTTTTTACCCTCAAATCTTCATAGGCTACCAAGTCGTTAGATTGGATTACGCAACGTGCCATTCTCTTGGCATGTTCTTGACGTTGCCTACTTATTTTGAGGTGAGTCCTGCTTAGCTTCTTAATGGCTTTTTTACGGTTGGTTGAGCCTTTCTTTTTGCGAGAAACGCGACGTTGATGAAACTTCATTCGTTTCTCACCAACTCGATAAAATCTAGGGTTAACTTGGGTTTCCCCGTTGGAGTCTGTGTAGAACTCTTTAAGCCCGACATCTAATCCCACAGCATTACCAGTTGGTTCTAATATTTCAGTTTTATCAGTTTTAATCAAAAACTGAACATAGTAACCATCTGCGCGGCGGACTATTCTAACCCTCTTAATTTGTTCAAGTTGATAGTAGTTTAAGTCCCACGTTCCTTTGAGTTTAAGCTTGCCAATGCCTTTGTTGTCCTTGAAAGTTACCTGTTTTCGAGTTTGACTAAGTTTCCAACCAGAGGTTTTGTACTCTACTGAGCGACAATTTTTCTTAAACCTCGGATAACCCTTCTTTCCGGGAACAGCTTTCTTGCAGTTGTCGTAGAAGCGAGCAATTGAACTATATGCTCTTTCTACTGAAGCTTGACAAGCACTGCTGTTGAGAGCTTTAACAAAGGAAAATTCAGCTCTGAGGGCTGTAGATAACCGATACAAATCTTTTTGAGCTACCCCCTGATTATCCATCCAATGACGAATGCATTTGTTACGGACAAACTGAGTAGTCTTAATTGCCTCATCTATAGCCGCATATTGACTTATTTTCCCTTTGGCTTTGAACTCTAATACCAGCATTTTTGCGTGGAACAAGCCTACGTTAAATATTCTAGCATAGATTTACGCGGACTTGAAAGTCCTGGCGCTACATCCCACGGTTGAAACACGTGGGCTTTGCTCGCTTTTCTGTAAGAATAGTAATGTTAAATTGAGTTAGTATTCCTACTACCAAAATGGATCAGATACAGGCAGAAATCGAGGCGATTCTTTCCCAGATTGAAGTCCTGCAAAGGGAACGTGATGCTCTCAAAGGACCGGAAATACTGCCTGAGAACGATTCTCCAGAGGCAATTGCCCAGGCTTACCGTCATCAAGCTAGGGTAGCTGCAAAAGTATCTGCTGAAGTAAATGGTATTGACAATGCGATCGCGGCGCTGGAAAATCAACTACAGCAGAAGCAACGTCAGTTAAGGCAGTTAAAAATTAGTAAGCAACCACTAACGAAAGAAGAGCTTTTAGAAGAGGCTCTACAAGACGCTTATGAGCGTGCTGATCACATTAATGAACTGGCAAAAGAGTTAGCAGAAGAATTGCGAGAACTAAAAGCGATCGCCTATAATCTTAGTCCTAGTTATTGGCAAGTGAACCGCTACGAAGTCCGGCTCGACACTCGCCACTTGGGTCAAAAAAAATTGCTACATTAAAAATATTAACATCTCAACTTAAGATTTATTAACAAAAGCATCAAGCTCAACAAGTGACTAAGGAGCAACCGTGACCCAGATAGACTCAGAGCAGGAATTGTCTCAGTTGAATAGAGCTAATGTCGCTACAGTTGCTGAGCAACAAGCAGATTCGCCCTTAAACCCAAAACTCAAAATGACTAAAATTAAACCTAGCTGGCTATTAGGTGGGCGCGGTTTGCTCATCGGGGTGGGTATGGGTATCTTGCTCACACTGGTAGGAACTAGATTATTTTCTTCTCCACAAAAGACGACTACTCCCGCAGCCATCCCTAGTGCCTCTTCAGCTGTACCAGCTCAAAGTGTTACTGTAGTTAAGGTAGAAACCTCTAGCATTGGCAGTACATTGGAAGCTACCGGCACAGTTGCCGCCTTTGAAATGATTCCGATTTCACCTAAGGCGACAGGTCTACAGATTAAGCAAGTATTGGTGGACGAAGGTGATCTTGTCAAGGCGGGACAACTGATGGCGCGTCTTGATAATGCTGTGCTACAAGCACAGTTAAAACAAGCTCAGGCAGAGGTGGCCCAAGCCCAAGCACGTCTGGCAGAGCTTGAGGCAGGAGTACGCTCCGAGGAAATTGCTCAAGCTGAGGCTCGTTTAGAACAAGCCCAAGCCCGTCTCAAAGAGTCAGAAGCTAGTATCCCGAGAAGGATAGAGCAGGCTCAAGCACAAGTCAAATCTGCCCAAGCGAGGTTGAATTTAGCCCAAGAGCGCAGCAAGCGTTATCAAAATCTATTAGAGACGGGAGCAGTTTCCCAAGATAGATTTGATGAGGAATTAAGTGAATATCGTGAGGCTGAAGGAAATCTGTTGGATGCTCAACAACGCCTAGAGCAAGCACGAAACACTAATAGCCCAGAACTTGAACAATTACAGGCTGCAGTGGCAGAAGCACAACAGGAACTTAAGCAACTGCGTGCTGGTACTCGTCAAGAGATAATTGCTCAAGCCAAAGCGCAACTAGAGGCCCAAAAAGCACAAGTTCAGTTATTACAAACTCAACTGGACGATACAAGGGTGGTTGCTCCTGTTAGCGGCAAAGTGGCAGAAAAAATAGCCAGTGTTGGTGATGTTACTTCCACAGGGCAAAAACTTTTTGAAATTATTGAGAATGGGCGTTTGGAACTCTTATTAAAAGTTCCCGAAACTCAGTTGCCGCAGATTACTACTGGGCAAAGTTTAACAATTACCTCTGACTCAGATTCAAGCTTAAAATTATCTGGGAAAGTCCGAGAAATCGCTCCCATAGTTGATCAAGACTCTCGTCAAGCAATAATCAAAGTGGATTTGCCGGCTACAGAATCGTTGCGTCCTGGGATGTTTTTGCGCTCATTAATTACCACCTCAACGGCGACAGGTTTAACAGTGCCAGCTAAGGCAGTACTACCTCAAAACAATGGCAGTGCAATTGTTTATCTCCTCAACGGGGATAACACTGTCAAGGAGCAATTAGTGGAAATGGGAGAGATTTTACCTGGTGAACAGATCGAAATTAAGAGCGGTTTATCTAAAGGCGATCGCATAATAGTCAAAGGTGCAGCTTATCTCAAAGATGGCGACAAAGTTGAGGTCATAGAATCTACTTCCCAAAAGCATGAAGTTGAATTGTGATTCGTAATTTTTAACTGGTAATTCGTAATTCAAACCTATGTCGTTTCACGTTTCTTCCTGGTCAATTAAAAAGCCAGTACCGACGATTGTCATGTTCCTGATTTTAGGAATTGTGGGCATGATGTCGTTTTTTGGGTTGGGAATTGATGAAAATCCCAACATTGATGTCCCGATGGTATCGATTACAGTAAGCCAGCAGGGAGCAGGGCCAACGGAATTAGAATCCCAGGTTACTAAGAAGATCGAAGATTCTATTGCTGGATTGGGAAATATTGACAAAATAATTTCCACGATTACAGATGGAAATTCCACCACACTGGTAGAATTTGTCCTAGGGACAGATACGGATCGTGCTACTAATGATGTACGCAACGCCGTTGATCAAATTCGCCAAGATTTACCCCAAGACGCCGAAGAACCGATAGTTCAGCGCCAAGAATTTTCCGGCGGCGCGATTATGACTTATGCTGTCGCCTCTAAGAAACGTTCAGTGGAGGAGTTGAGCGAATTAGTAGATAGAAATATTAGCCGCGCCCTTTTAAATGTTTCAGGAGTAGCTCAAGTTAATCGACGAGGAGGAGTTGACAGAGAAGTTCGCGTTGATCTTGACCCTAGCCGACTACAAGCTTTGGGCATTACTGCTACACAAGTCAACGACCAAATCCGAGCTTTTAATATTAATTTACCAGGTGGTCGCGGTTCCTTAAGTGGTGGAGAGCAAAGTGTCCGTACTCTAGGAAGTGCTAAAACGGTTAAGGACTTAAAAAGTTACCGCATTGTCCTCCCTGATGGTGCTAGCGTACCACTATCTGATTTGGGAGAGGTTAGAGATGGTTTTGCTGAACCTCGACAAGCGGCTTATTTCAATGGTGAACCAGCAGTAACTTTTGCTGTGTTACGCAGTACTGGTAGCACCTTGGTAACTGTGGAAGAAGGGGTTCGTAAGGCAGTAGAAAAACTCAAGAAAACTCTTCCTGAAGATATAGAGTTGCGCTTGCTATTCACCACTGCCGACGGCATCCGCGACTCTTACCAAGCCACAATTGAGGCGCTGGTACTAGGTTCTATCCTCACTGTTGTTACCGTCGGCTTATTTATGCGTCGCTGGCGGGTGACATTAATAACTGCTGTGGCATTGCCCCTGTCAATTATCCCTACATTCTGGGTAATGCAAGCCCTGGATTATACTCTCAACTTTATGACTCTGTTAGCTTTAGCGCTGGCAGTAGGCAACCTGGTAGATGATGCCATTTGTATGATTGAAAATATCGACAGACACTTACAAATGGGTAAAAAGCCTTACCAGGCAGCGCTAGATGGTTCACGAGAAATTGGCTTTGCTGTGGTGGCAACTACGGCAACCATTGTGGCGGTTTTTATCCCTGTGGCATTTATGGGTGGTATCCCTGGTCAGTTTTTTCAGCCTTTTGGGGTGACAGTTGCAGTTTCAACAATGTTTTCCACCCTCGTGGCTACCACAATGACACCAATGCTGAGTGCTTACTTACTCAAACCTATCAAAAGTAAAGGGGAAGGGAAACTATTCTCACAGAAGAAGAGTAAATTAGCTGACGACTCTAAGGCTGTGCCACCTCAACAGCGACGTATACAACCCTATCGCACTCTACTTAACGTGGCACTGAGGAATCGCATCGCTACTTTACTGATTGCGGTGGCAGTGTTTATTGGTAGCTTGCAACTTGTACCCTATATTCCCAAGGGTTTATTTGATAATGGCGATATGGGCTTTAGTATGGCTACAGTGGAGTTACCACCAGGCTCTAGTCTAAGTGAGACAGAGTCAGTAATACTAGAGGTTAATCGCTTATTTCAGGAAAATTCGGCAGTTGAGAGTGTGGTGGCGACTGCTGAGACTGTTAATAGTGCTGATATTTTCATCAATCTGCTGCCGAAGGCAGAAAGAGAATTATCTAGGGCAGAGTTTGAGCAACAGATGCGCGATACCCTTAGGCAAATTCCCGGTACTCGCATTGCTTTCCGCAGCCAAGGAGCTGGTGGTACCGCCAAGGATTTATCGATTGTTCTTAAAAGTGAAAATGGTGAGTTGCTAAGGGAAACTGCCGAAGCCCTAGAGCGACAAATGCGTCAAAGCCCTGGTTTGGTGGAAGTAACTTCGAGTAACTCTCTAGTGAAACCCGAAATTTTGATTGAGCCAAATCCTGCCCGTGCAGGGGATTTGGGCGTTTCGGTACAGGCAATTGCCCGTACTGCTTCTCTTGCCTTAATTGGCGATATTGAGTCAAATCTGGCTAAGTTTAATTTACCAGACCGTCAAATTCCAATTCGAGTCCAACTTGACCCTAAGGCTCGTGAAGATATCGAAAATCTCAAGAATCTGCGGGTTGCTAGTCAAGATGGTACACTAGTGCCGATAACAGCAGTAGCAGATATCCGCTTGGGCAGTGGACCAGCAGAGATTGAGCGTTTTAATCGCTTTCGTAAAGTTTCGGTAGATGCTAATTTACAGGGTATTTCTTTAGGAAATGCCTTGGACAACGCCAGAGCTTTGCCAGCAATCAATCCTTTGCCCCCAGGAGTTACAGAGGAAACAGCTGGAGATGCCGAGATTATGCAAGACATTTTCAGCCGCTTTGTGGCAGCTTTAGGATTAGCGGTGTTATCGATTTATGCCATTCTCGTCCTGCTTTACAATAATTTCCTCTATCCCTTAGCAATTTTAGTGGCTTTACCTCTATCTATCGGCGGTGCCTTAACAGCTTTGTTAATTACTCAGAAGGAATTAGGGCTGTTTGCCTTAATTGGGATTGTACTGTTAATGGGATTGGTCACGAAAAACGCCATTCTGCTGGTAGACTTTGCTTTGATGGCGATGCAACAAAAGAAACCGCAGTTTAAAGCAGTTGTTGAAGCTGGTGTCTCTCGCTTACGACCAATTCTAATGACCTCAATTTCTACTGTTGCTGGCATGACACCGATTGCCTTGGAATTGGGAGCAGCAGGTGAAGTGCGCTCTCCCATGGCAATTTCTGTAATTGGCGGCTTTAGTACTTCTACTCTGCTGACTTTGATAATTGTGCCAGTGTTATTTACTTATATAGATAACTTAGTACACTCGATTATTCAGTTATTGCAAGGTGGAAAGAAGCGTCGTCAACGAGTGTTGATTGCTCAGGAAGTTGTTGAGGAAAATTAGTTAGGGACTTCCAAATAAAAAATATCCCATCGAGGAGATGGGGGGATGGCTCGGGGAGATGGGGGGATGGCTCGGGGAGACAAAAATCTATAGCGAATCTATTAGTCTAATTGTAAGTGATATAGCAACGGACATATCAGTTAGGACATTCTATTTTGATTCAAAGGGAGCAGGGAGCAGGGAGTAGGGAACAAGGAAGTGTCCTAATCATAGTGGCGACGGCTATAAGTGTGTATTCAGTTAAGCTTGTTACTTATTACTTATTACTTATTACTTATTACTTAGTTAAACACAGCCTGTGCAAAGAACACAGAAACTAACAAACACTATGTCTCCTAAAAATTTAGAGTCTTCAGAGCAGAAGCTATCTAATCCAACCAGCAAAACCCAACCACAACAACAGTTGGAAACCGCAAAACCAACTTATACGGAAAAAACTAATCGCCTACAAGCTTGGAGCCAATTTTTGCCCTCAATCACTCCCTTTATATGGGTAGCTGTGATTCTAATTGTGATTATCCCTCTGATTGGTAGGGGCTTTATTGGTAATTCAGTTACAGAAGATTTAGGAAATTTGGACAATGAAATTGTTGAAGTTGAGCTAGGCAGAACCAATATAGATCATAGCGACATAGAGCAAGCGATCGCTAGGGCAATTGTAGATGCACGGAACCAAACCGAAAGCTTTGCTTCTCAAAGATTAGATGAGTGGGTTGAACAATTGATGCTCCGCGTTGATAACAACTTTCTCAATTGGTATTTTGATTACTTCAATCAGAAAAAAATGGAGTTTAGTACTCCTTTTGTGTGGTTATCTTCAGCGGCAGCTCGCCGGATTAGTACCACTAATCAACCTCCTGGTCAAGTAGTAGCTGAAAAACTAACTGAGAATTTTCAAACTGAATTTGCTAAACGTGTACTGAGACCAAAAATCGCACAACTTGAACTAGAGAGAATCACCAGAGATACGATTAATCTTTATATTTCTGAACTAGCCAACAATATTTCTAATGTTCAAAGCCGTTACAAGATTCCTCAAGGACAATGGGAACGCTATCTTAGCGATGTTGCTATTACAATCAGCGATACTGAAGGAAACATTTCTAATATCTCGCTAAAGCTACTAGCAGGTGGAAGCACTATTCTACTTGCCAAAACCGTGATTCCTCTAGTTACCAATATCGGGAGTAAAGTTGCTGTATCTTTTGCTGGGAAGGCTACAGCAAAAATGGCAGCTAAAACAGGTGGTGTAGTTGCCGGGAAATTAGGAGTGCAGCTTATAGACCCCATTGTGGCGGTTGGTATCATTATCTGGGATGTTTGGGATTACAAGCACACTGTCAAGATAGAGCGACCAGTTTTACGAGAAGCAATATTGGACTACTTGAGTGAAGTTAAGGCTTCCTTGCTAGATAACCATGAGAATAGTATTATGGCAGCAATTTACCAGCTAGAGGGTGGTATTCTCAAGTCAGTTAATTTTTAAATTTTCACTAGTATTTATTCACTGCAACTTTAAAGCATTAAACCAATTTTCTAAATCCTTAGAAGACATCTAGAGATGGGGAGCTAGACAGGGCAGTGGTTTCGGACACTTAATCTCTACTACCCTTTTAGAAAATAGGTATCAGTGGTTAGCAAGAAGTTTCTATAAAGTCCCTTCCCATGTTCAATTAATCAATTTAAACTTTTAGATGTAAAAGTACAGTAACTTGAGAGCAACTACCACGCCTCATTAGCGTTGCAATCAGCTTCTGAGCAATAAATTACTCACAGATGAATCAATTTAAGCAAGTTGCTTTTTTTATAAAGACTTGCTGCTTCTACCAAGTACCCAATTATTGTGATTTGTTTGATTAGTAGGATCACTGCCAACATTTAGTTTTTTGGAGCAATTCGTTTCATGTCTATTACCAAAATTATCAACGGTTCAACTATAACCGCTAGTGCAGCCAGCTTAATTGGTGTAGCAGCACTTTTGGGTGCTAACCCAGCTCAAGCTAGTGGTTTCAGTGGGTCATATAATCCAAGCAATTGGGATTTCAGTAACTTAAATGCTGACGGCTTTGTTGACACTACTAACGCCCCATCATCAATTACCCTTACAGGGGGAAATAATGGCTCTGGATTTAGTGGTCAGACTTCTTACACCACCACTTCACTTGCTAATGGTTTAGTTAGCTTCAATTGGAATTACATAACGACTGATGTCGATGGTCCATTTTGGGATCCTTTTGGCTTCATCGTTAATGGTAATTTCACACTACTAAGTAAGGATAATGGAGGGTTTTTGCAGAGCAATATTTTCAGTACCACCGTTAATAAGGGTGATATTTTTGGCTTTGCAATTGATACTGTAGACAATATTTTCGGTGCTGCCAGTGTGACTATCTCAGACTTCAATGCCCCCGAAGCTGAATCCGTACCTGAACCCGCTTCCTTACTTGGTCTCCTGACAGTCGGTGCTCTTGGTGCTGGTTCTGTTCTCAAGCGCAAAAAGCAACAAGCTTAAAATCTCTGCTCTAACTAATAGTCTTCTGTAGAAGAATGTAGATGAAACAGACCTATAGAGGTAGTGGAGATTGATAAAATCGGGGATTAAATCCCTGATTTTTTGTTTAATAGCGTTAGCTTCTCAGGAAGTGCTTTCGTTATCTGCCGCAATAGCAATAAAGCCGCCCATTAATGAGCGGCTCTATTATTTTGATTAAACTGGAAAATTACTTATTGCAAGACACCACTTTGCATCATCATCATGACAAAGACGCCAACACTCATGACTACTAAAACGCCACCTAGAGCAACTGATTGACCCAAGTGAACTTGTTTTTGTGAAACTTTCATTTTTTGCTTTGTTAAATTCAATGATATGTTAAACAATAACAGAATAGGATAGTATTCAGTAATAGAAAAAAACTTTTCTTAATCAAAAGTAAAATCGCTTAATAATACCTGGCGCAGTTACCGTTAATAATTCAGTGTTTGTAGTTCATAGTCGAGAGTAAGGAGCCATGAACCAGCAATCAACAGAGCCCCTTCAATTAGTCAAACCGTGTTCGAGGGCATAGCGCACCAACTCCGTGCGGCTATTAGTTCCAGTTTTGCTAAACAAGCGGCTAACATACTTCTCAACATTACGGACACTGGTTTCGAGGCGTCTCGCTATCTCTTTATTCATCAGCCCTTGGGCAACTAAATCTAAGACGCTTTGCTCGCGTGGGGTAAAGTCAATGCGGATCGGCGCTGGTGTTTGCACAAAACCACTGCGACCTGAGAGCATATCCTTAATTACAGCAATTTCTACCTTAATATCCTCAAGATCGGTGCTGCCTTCATTTGTCTTAGATGTAGCGGCGCGGCGCTCTAACAAATTCTCAATAATTGCAATTAACTCCTCTGGGTCAAAAGGCTTTGGTAGGTAGGCATCAACACCCGCTTGATAACCTTGAATTCGGTCTGAGGTCATACCACGGGCAGTGAGAAATATTACTGGTAGTGCCTTGAAACGTGGGTCATCTCGCAGCTGCTTGAGAAACTCATACCCATCTACTTGGGGCATCATGATGTCAGAGATTACCAAATCAGGTGTTTTTCTCTGTAACAGTTGCCAAGCATCGCTAGCATTGCTAGCAACCTCGACAGTGAAATTACTTTCTTGTAAATATTCTTTGACTGCTTCACGTACTCCTGGTTCGTCATCTACCAGTAACAGATGTGCTGACATCTATGAACTTCCTCTGCCGCTACTTAATTCTAATGTAACGAATGGGAAGAGGGGGGGATGGGGAGATGGGAATTTGACCAAAAAAATGGGATTGGTGCCTCCCCCTTGTAGGGGGACTTTTCTTCGTGCTAAATTACTCAAGCGCGGTAATGCGCACATACAAAAGGCGAAGTAGGTCTAGCGGACAACTTCTGATCCGGAACCCTGGTAGCATAAATCCTAGATCTTGTATAAATGTGGAAGTCGTTAAGGCGAGAACTCGAAAAACATCGCTTCAAACGCCGCCGGACAGTCGGTGTATGCTTTCTGAGGGCAAGTTCATAACAATCCCCGTGTTCGCGTAGCGTGCCCGAAGGGCTTAGAAAGAATCCTCGTTGCTCTACTCGCGAGGAGTGTCAACACTCACGACTCCCCTTATCTTGCCAACAAGACTTTGGCAAGATATCTACTCATCTGGCAACCACTCAATTTCTCTAGCCTTTTCTGGTAATTGAGCTAAGCGTTGTCCCTGGGAACGCGCCTGAGCCCCAAAAATACCAATAGGCGTGCTAATGATCTCAATTGCAGCAATCTTACCAGCGATCGCTTTTAGACTATTAATCGGCAATTCTTTCAATAGCCAGCGACTGAACATATAGGCGTATTCTGGGGTTGTTTTTTCCCGCATTAACTCGACGCCGTGAAGTTCATGTAAATAGAGGTTAGAGCGACCATAACGACGCCATTGGCTTTCGTATTCTTTGAGTGTAGAACGGTGTCTATGCCGAACCACTGCTGTGGAAATAAACTTTAGCTTCCAATTACTTTGACGCTGAATACGCCAGCAGATATCAGCATCGCCGCCAGTGGTTAGGTAAGGACGAAACAGCCCCACCTCTTGGAATGCTTGCCGCCTAATTGCAAGATTAGCAGTTTGACCGTAGGGACAAAAAGGATGAGCTAGAGTGTGTTGCTGGGACAAAACCTGATATTGTTCGGCATGTTTTTCCAGCAGGGTTCCACCAGGCAAACCGATAATTTCACCAACAACGATGCCAATATCTTCCTCGATAAAGGGAGCAATTAGTCGTTCTAGCCAATCAGGCTGGGGACGGCAATCGGCATCTGTGAAGGCGAGAAGATTGCTCTTAGCTGCCCGGATACCAGCATTACGAGCGGCGTAAGAGCTTTGGATCTTATTTTCCTGGAGAGCTTTGAGAGTTATTCCTTGGGATGAGATTTCAGAGGCAGCTTCAGCTAAGACCGCAGCAGTGCGATCGCGGCTACCATTATCTACCAACACATATTCTACCTGTTCGACCGGGTAAGTTTGGGCTTGCAAACACTCGATCAGATCAGGTAGGTCAGTTTCACCATTGTAAATCGGTACAATTACTGAAACCTGGGGTAAAACACGCTTGGGAGACAAAGAATCAGCTTGATTGAGGGTCATAGGCAATCATCTAGTGTCAACTGCCCAGCGCCAAGCTGTCGCTATGGCTTGGGTTGTCAGGAGCCCAGCAACAGGAGTTCCCGACTTCCAGACTAGCTTAAAATTAGCTACTCCGTCCTTATATCTATTCCTTCTCCCTGTTAAAGATAAAATCCGGGTATTGTATCTCAGAGTATGGAGAAAGATACAATCCGGATGTTGTATCTCATAATATTAAGGCTGATGTATAGGTTAAGACTAAAAAGGCTAAAGCCAGACCAAAAGTGCTTGTCACCAAGTTGGAGATTTTGCTTGCCCCTGACAGCTACACTTTTTGTGATCTGGAGTTACACTGCACTCGCCCAAGATGTATCGAATTCTGGTTTCAACGAAGTCAAAAGCTTACTCGATACTCTCTGGGTAGTGTTCACTTCCTTTTTAGTTTTCTTCATGAATGCAGGTTTTGGCATGTTGGAAACTGGCTTTTGCCGCCAAAAGAATGCTGTCAACATTTTGTCTAAAAACCTGATTGTATTTGCCTTAGCGACTATAGCTTACTCCGTTTCTGGTTTCGCTTTGATGTTCAGTGATGGAGGCTATTTCAATCCAGTCTTAGGAACCAAGGGATTTTTATTTAATGGCCTAGAAAATGATTACAATGGTATTTTTAATTCTCTAGACTGGGCTAATGTACCTCTCAATGCCAAGTTCTTTTTTCAACTAGCATTTGCTGGCACTGCTGCTACTATTGTTAGTGGTGCAGTTGCCGAACGTATCAAGTTTTTGGCATTTTTTATCTTTAGTATTTTACTAGTGGCTATTTCCTACCCCATCACTGGTCATTGGGTTTGGGGAGGGGGTTGGTTACAGACAAAAATAGGATTCTATGATTTTGCTGGTTCAACTGTAGTTCACTCGGTTGGTGGTTGGGCAGCTTTAATCGGAGCTATACTTTTAGGACCGCGCCTTGGTAAATATCGCGACGGTCAATCCTATGCTCTGCCTGGTCATAACCTTAGCATGTCTACCCTAGGCTGCTTGATTCTATGGTTAGGCTGGTTTGGTTTTAATCCTGGTTCGACTATGGCTGCCGAGCCTATGGCAATCACTCATATTATCCTAACCACTAATATGGCGGCTGCGACAGGAGCAATTGCGGCAATGCTCACCTCTTGGTGGTACTTCGGCAAGCCTGACCTTTCTATGATTGTTAATGGTATTTTAGCCGGCTTGGTAGCAATTACAGCACCTTGCGCCTTCGTTAGTCTTGGCAGTTCTGTTGTGATTGGTCTAATTGCTGGAACAATTGTAGTCTTTTCTGTAGAGTTATTTGATCGATGGAAAATTGACGATCCGGTGGGTGCAATCTCTGTACACCTAGTTTGTGGAATCTGGGGAACACTGGCAGTTGGTTTGTTTAGCGAAGGGAGCGGTAGTCTATATTTAGACGGACCAGATAAGGGTTTATTCTTTGGTGGCGGTTTCAACCAAATTAGTGCTCAATTGTATGGTATTGTGGCTATTGGCATGTTCACAGCGGCATTTAGTTTAGTCGCATGGTCAACTATTAAGGTTATATTAGGCAGCATCAGAGTTGAGCCAGAGAAGGAACTAAGAGGACTTGATCTCAGTGAGCATGCTTTGAGAGCTTACAGTGATTTTGTACTACAGCAGGATGGTGAACTATCAGGAACTGACCGCTTCCAGCAATAAGTAATAAGTAAGGGGATTTCCTGTTGAGAAGTTCCCCGTAAATAAGTTACTGCTTAAGAAGCCTAAGTAATTGGGTATTTTTATAACTGGAATGACCTAATTACTTATCCGGCGGTTCCTATATTTTATTTCACTATTTGCATCACTATTGGCTTCAGGTTTAGGTCTGGTAAAAGGTTCGTTATCTTGTAATTTTGTTTTATAATCATCAACTAATGTTTTAGTAATTTTGCCGTTATCAGATTCTACATCAAAGAATTCTTCAGCCTGCAATTGAGTCTGAATTTGCCTGACAGCTCGATTGATAACTCTTCTAATTTCTCCTAATTTGCCATCCTTACTGGCTTGAACTAGTAAGAAAATTTCCTGGTTACAGGGAATTCCAATAAAATAACCATCTTCCGTTTCCAATAACATGTGTGTTAGTACTGACCAATGCAAATGCTCACGAGTACTATCTCTGAGAAAAAACATCGCCGTAGCCATCCCCGAGGCAGAGTCCTCATCCCATTCTTGTAACGGGTTATTAATAACTAATGCTTCATCATCAACCAAAACTGCATCTTGAATTCCTCTGGCACTATTAATAAGTTGTTTGAGAATACTGTCGCGTTTGTCACTACTTGTATCACTAATCATATTTACAAGTTGCCTTACTGCTGTCTAAGAGTTTGTCTGATCAGTCCACCTACATTGTGATAATCGTATTTTATGTACTGACATACTTGTTTCTCAAGTTATCTTGATAGACAAGTATCTAGTAAAACATCTAAAAGAGACCTTGAGGACTTCTAAAACATCCTCTAACACACTAAGCTTTTAATAATACTTTATCAAAACTTATTAATCTATCAAAACTTATTAATTTATCAAAACTTATTGAGACATACTAAAAAGTGTTTTAATTGTTAATTGTTAGTTAATTGTTCAGGGGAGCTACCGGTGATCAGCCAGCGTCGAGGAATAGCAATAGGGATGGGGATTGAGGGCGTATCAATCCTTAGTACCCTAACATTCAATTGTGAGGCGGGCACTATCAGGTTTTCAGTGTTGTACTCTCAGAACTCAAGAGGCTGGATTTCTAAATCTTCCGGAGATTTATATGAAAATTTCACAATGGCTGCAATTTACTTTACTAACTACAGCTTCTTTTTTCACTGTTGGTGCCTTTAGTCCGAGTAGGGCTAACAATTTTGGCAATACAGAGGTTAATGCCGATAATTTTGTAGCTGTAGCAGCTCCCTTCGGCAGCAATCAGCATCAACTGGTAATTATCGAGCAAATTTCCAATCGACGGGCTTGTTGGAGAGAAAACGGCAGCAACCCAGTTAGAGTCGATCCTCTACTGCTGAATTTTGACTTTACAGGCATTTGTGGGCGCAGCCTAGATAGTAACGGTTATTCTATCCGTATGAATGGCCAAGATCTTGGCTTGGACTACATGCTTAGATTAATAGAACGTGATGGGGAATTACTGCTACTTGGTACTCCGATTAAAGAACACAATGCTCCAGAAATAGAAATCGGCAGCTCCAGAGGCATCAACAACGGCTTTCAGAAAATTTTCCTCAATCCTGGTTGGCGGTTTACTAGGAGAACTTATCAAGGTAGAAGATTAGGTCACATTTATCTGACTAATGATTCTTCTCCCCCAGTACAAACATCTCGTCGAGGAACTTCTAGACAATTAAGAACTAGACCTAGAACCCTACCAGCAACTTCTGCTAGAGAACTACCACCACCAGCTTTTGCCGAGGATGTAATTGTACCACCTCCTCAGAGGGAATTAATTTTTACCAAGCCACGAGTTGAACCGAGTGCTGCGGGAGGAGAATGGTCTGAGAATAACTCTCAAACTGTGCCGCTGCTAGTGCCAGAGCGTGAGATACCAGTATTTGGAAATTAGATCCACTGCCGAAGTAATAAGTAATAAGTAAGCTGTTGTGCATTAAAAATGCACAACAGCAAGGCAGGAGGCAGAGGGAACAAGAGTTTGGGTCATTAACTAATATCAAATGAATATATGATTTAAATGGGTAACAGCTTACCATTAGCAGTTTTGACTGAAATAAAGAATAACGCCTCCTAGTTCTTGGACAAAGGAACTACATCAACTCAGCCTAGAAGAATAATTTCTCCCCCTCTCCCCGAGCCATCCCCCCCTCTCCCCATCCCCCCATCTCCCCATCTCCCCCTCTCCCCATCTCCCCCTCTCCCCCTCTCCCCATCCCCCCATCTCCCCGAGCCATCCCCCCACCTCCCATCACCCAAGTCTGGTAGCAGAGTTAATTAGTAAGTCGCGTACTTGATTGTGAG
>JAAHGS010000119.1 GCA_010692645.1 Symploca sp. SIO2E9 | reverse complement strand
TGAGGAAGTTTCAACCTTCTACAGTCTCTGTAACTATAGGAAGATAAAAACTGTATACATTGTATACAGTTTTTATCTTCCTATAGTTACAGAGACTGTAGAAGGTTGAAACTTCCTCTAGTCTAACTCTAGACTGTAGGAGGTTAAATCTTCCTCTACTATCCCTAGACTATAGGAGGTTGCGACCCCGTATATATACGACTTCATATCTTCCTATACTTTCTACAGACTATAGTAAGTTGTATTTGACTTCGCTCTTGAACTTCCTCTACTTTTCAAAAACTATCGGAAGTTGTCTTGTTCTTCGCTCTTGAACTTTCTCTACTTCTCAAACTATCGGAAGATGAGTAAGCTTATTGATTCTCAATTCTTTGTCGGTTTTCGTAGCACTATTGATCGCTATTTTCGTCATAAGGTGTTTCTTCCTCGTCCACGTTCACGCCTAACACCTTGCTGTAAATTTCGTTCACTGTCTCCGTAGATAGACCTCTGCGCTTTCCTTCTCTCTTACCTTCTCTCTTCTCCATCAAGGAAACAACGCGGTCTGAATAGCCAGCAAGTTCAAAGAGAAACTTAGAAGCTACGAAGCGATCGCGATCATGCTTACCATCAGCTGCAATATCTAATATAGTTGAAAGAGCTACAGGTATAGCCGCTTCAATCTGTTTGGAAAGGGTACTTATGACTTGTGGAGAATCCTCACGGTGGAACTTGTTTAGAACCCGCTGGGCGCTTTCACCTTCGTAACTCTCCCCAGCCTCTTTGAGCGCCTCAACCGCAGTTGAAACACGCTCCTGGGTAGATTCATCTTTTAGTAGTTCAATCTGATACTTGACAACCTCTGAGCGTTTCCAGCGCCATCCGGTTGCTTCACTGCATTCTGCGATACTTGCAGCAGTGCGCACAGGATATCCTTGCGCAATTGCTTTAGCAAATTTTAATTGCTTTTCGGAAAGTTCTAAACGTCGCGACATAGGTCTATCTTCAAACCTCTCAACACCCTATCGAGAGTCTATCAATAGTCTATCAAAAGAGGAAAACCCTGTTATTCTGGCGATTCGTGGCTATTAAGATGGTGAGCGTTTCGACTGGTGAGCATACCCCCTCCTCGCGCCCCGATAAGCTTTCTGGAGAATTTGATTGGTTTGCTGTCAAGACTATCAATCTAGAGTGTTAGACGAAAGGACACTTGTAAAGAGTTCGCAACAATCTAAGAGGTGCTGTTAAGTGGTGCTGGTCACATCAAGTCGGTGCAATCAGATGTGGTTTCTCTACCAACATGCCAAAGAGTCCGCTAGACACCTTGAGGAAACCGTGGCAGACAGCATCGACAATACCTTTTATCCAACCACCCTCAGCGTGAGGGTGATAAAAAACCACCTCTTGGCGTTCGTGGTAGTTCTCCCACCAAGGCGACAGGGTATCAAGAGCAAAAGGGATAGGTTCTCCAGTAGGAACAACCTCATCAAGCCAAGCTCTCAAACGCATCCTCGACGGTTGGTCATCTTGGAGACATATAGCATCATCGATAACTTGCCAAGTGAATCCCGATGCCGTCGCCAAGAAATCCTCCCTCGATTCACAAATTGAGAACGCCTCGATAGCGATTTCTAGATCGCTAATAGAGGTTACATCTTGTAGTGCAGATGAGCTGCTCTCGCTGGCTTGAAAAGCACTAATTTGATTACTGCCACTTACCCCTGTGTTATTAACTATAGGGGGGTAAGTGGCAGTAGATTCTATCGCTGTCTCCGACTGGGTTGTGGGCGATGAATTTACCTCAGAGACTATGGCTGATTTTTGCCCATTTTCGGCTGTATCAACATCGGCAATTGGTGTACTACATGGCTGATTTTCCGAATCGCTAATAAATGTTACATCTTGTAGTGCAGATGAGCTGCTCCCGCTGGCTTGAAAAGCACTAATTTGATTACTGCCACTTACCCCTGTGTTATTAACTATAGGGGGGTAAGTGGCAGTAGATTCTATCGCTTTCTCTGACTGGGTTTTGGGCGACTGATTTCCCTCAGAGACTCTAGCTGATTTCTGCCCATTTTCGACTGTAGCAACATCGGCGTTAGCTGTACTACATTCAGCTTTTTTCTCCTGAAGTAGCTCCCATTTTCTATCCATTGCGGCAATGACGCTCAGTCGATCTTTATCGTCGAGAAGTGCAATGTCTAGACTGTACTCCCGAACACCTTTTCTCTTTTCCTTTTTCAGTCTTAGTCCTAATTTCTCCAACAACCTGTTAGCTAATTTTATTGGTTGAGCATTTGTGGTAACATTGATATCAAATGCTGTTTTGATCAGTCCGGCACACTTTAGTACCCGTTCTTTGAATTCCTCCGCCTCGGGGGAGTCGTGACAGTACTTTTTGCTTGGTTCATCAAGTCTTACGAAATCAAGTATTCCTGACTCTTGAATTGCTTTGACTTTTGTGGTATGAGTCTTCACGTCTGGAACATAAGACAAGCCAGCTTTGGCGAAAGACCTGGTGGAGTGGAGCCAAGTGTCTTCATCCAGCATCTTGGTTGCCTTGGGATGTTCTACATGCCAGTGGCGTTTTACTGCATTTAACCAGCGTCTTCTGTCGCTGACAACGGCTTTATAGATGAATTCGGGTGCTAGCTCAACTCCTGGTAATTCCTCACTCAGAAAAGCCTTAGAAGCGGCATTGCGCTCATCTTCTGTGGCGTTTACCTTTTTCCCTACCTCCCTGGCTTCTTCTATGCTGATATCTTCGGCTTGGGAAATCGCGACGCTTTTAGCAATTTTAAGCTCTTCTTTAATCTCGGAAATTCGCTCACCGTCGTCTGATTTGTCTCCACCGCGAACAAAGACCTCGTGCCCCTCAGCCTCCAATTCTTCCTTAAGCAATGGTGCTAGGTTCTGTAATCCGTAATTTCTTCTGGCTTTGAGTTTGCAGTAGAGGTCTAGGTGAGGATTATTCCATGTCTTTGAATTGGGATCCCATGCT
The DNA here is from genome assembly GCA_010692645.1 of Symploca sp. SIO2E9. Lineage (GTDB taxonomy): Bacteria > Cyanobacteriota > Cyanobacteriia > Cyanobacteriales > Coleofasciculaceae > SIO3C6. The sequence goes on along the minus strand of JAAHGS010000119.1, from coordinate 15,996 downwards.
TCTTGTAGCAGTTGAAACATCATTTCCCTGATTTCTTCGTCGCCAGCATCGTAGCCAGCCATCGCTTTTGCTAACTCAAGGATATGGAAAGAATTATCATGATACTTCAGCAGTTGGCGCTTAACTGTCTCGGGAAATGGTGATTTGCAGCCTGGGATACCCTCATTCTTCTCTTTGCACCAGACAATACGGGGTACATTCGCTCTCACCCTGGCTAACATTTGCCGCGCCTGCGAGGGTTCTAAAGCTCCAAAGAACAAGCCATAGACTGCATCAAAATAGGGGACTTCCTCGCCTATTTCAGCCCAATCGCTATACCCTAAGTCAGTCCTGTCTTCAGATTCCTTTATTCTTGTGGTACTTTCATCTATACTTGCCCCTACTCCCAGCGACGGAGTATAGATCAGTAGCTGTGGCTTGATTGTTAAGATAGACTCATTGATTTTTGTAACAAGTGCTTTGCCTTCATTTTTCTCTGTCGTCTTCGAGTCAATTCGTAGCGTCTTGACTTGAGGAAGTTCCTCTCTCACCAGTATTTCGAGAGCTTCGGCTTCTGCTTGAGAATCGGTTGCTACTACCAAATGCGCCCCATTGCGCAAATCATTGATGATTGCTGAGGAGGTATCGCCTCGCGCCCCAGTGCGGAAGTCTACCAAACATGTCGTTTCTGGGGCATAGTATTGATGAGAGACGATGAACGGTTCAACTGGCTTAGGAAGTAAAGAATTGATGTAATCAAAGCCTATGTCAGTCAAGTCAGCATCACTAAGAATCACTCTACCACCACTGCCGAGACATTCTCTTATCTTCTCCGTTAGTATCTTCAGTACAAATGCGCGTCGGTCTTTACAAGTAGAACTAGTAGCAACATGAGCAAAGCCTAGCTCAGCTTCATCAATAATAATCAGCCCTCTACGCATATCGCGGTCTTTAGTCTTCCACAGGCTGTCCCAACAGAGCGCTAGCGTATTAAAGCTTGCCTTAACAACATTGTTTTCTGCTTCTTGTAGTCTTTCAATTTCGACTTCTAGGTCTTGCTTACGTCGCTCTCGTTGCTCAATAGCATCATTTCCAAAAAAGTCATACTGGATGGGGCGATTTAGCTCCTTGAGTTCCTCGCTGACTTGTCTAATTTTTGACTCCAGCTGTTCTAGTTGTTGGCAAGTATCAACCCCCTTGTTTTTTGTCACCCCTGAGTCGTCAGTCCAGGTAATCTCCCACTTAAATGCTTGTTCTCGACCGAGAGCGATTCTGGGAGTGATACTGAGAACGGGAATTCCCTCTGCCTTGGCAAGATTTATCAGCATCTTAATCTGCCAAGATTTGCCGCTACCTTTAGGAGCCTTGATTCCTATCAAGCCTGATTCCGGTAAGATTTTGGTGAGGTCTGGCAGATAGCGGGAAGTTTCATCAGTCTTGAATGCAGGCTCTCTCGTCAGTTCTCTTAATGGTTTTTGAGCTGCAATAACTGCCAGTCTCAGAGCCTCTTTCTCGGTTAGCTCAACAAACTCGTCTGGCTTGAGAAGCTTCTTATTTTTCTGTAGCGCTTCTGAGGAAATCTCGTCACAATCCGGGTAAGATTTGTCTATCTGTCCCCACCAAACGACCTTGACCTCGTAGCCCAAGTTTTGGAATAATTCCCAAGACCTCTGGTAGCTGCTCTTGACGTGCCGATTACTAATCGCCCCAGCGTCAGCGTAGAATTCGATAAGTTTGCTACCCCCTAGGCGTTGTGATGCAGTTTCAAGCAGTATGTTTGTTTGTTCTGGGCTAGTAGCAAAGTTAGCGCTAGCTGCGCCCAAAAAGACTTGATTGTGTCTATTAGCCGCAATCCACGGCTTAAGGATGCCTTCTGCAACACCAATAGCCTTCGACTCAACCTTGTCTGGAACGCAGTAGGTGATGGGTAGTTCACCATTAAGTAAATGTGGCGATTTTGCCCACCGATAGCGATTGTCGGAAGCCTCATCAAGCCTAATTTGCCAGCCAGTGGCTCTCCCTTGCTCGTCGAAAGTCACGCAAGCAAAGCCAACGCCAGCCGCTTTGATACGCTGGTTATGAATTCCTGGGAGCCTACCAGAGACGCCAGGGGGTACTAATTCGTTAGGAGTGATTGTGAAGAACAACCGCTGGTCAATCTGCTCATCGGTCAAGCCCCTACCCCGCAAGTTTTTCCGGTGCTTTTGAGACAGCCCGAAGTGCCTGTGAAGCCTGCGTATTTGGTAATCGCGCCCCACAGCGGGTAATGCCCCCTTGGCTTTTTCTGCCTTTTCCCGCTGGGCTTGTAGCTCTCTTTCTTGTCGTCGTTGGGTCGTTATTTTTGAGTTAAAAGAAATCACATCTTGGATGCGAACAAAGATAGCCCACTGCCCACCCCTGGCGTGACTTATGCATTTGTAACCATCGATTAATTCAAACTTCCGCGCTCCGCTGTTGGTCATGCAGAGTGTGAAGTCTCCCTCTGGGGTGCTTTTGTGGCGACAGCGCCCCCGAGTGTCTCCGCAGACTGGGCAAGGATTGTGGCGATTGGTGGGGATTAGTTTGCTCATCAGCCCTGCCCCCCGTTTCTATTCATTTGTTGAAGTTCTTTTTTTCCGATCCACTTGATGAATCGACCGCAATTAGCGCATAGAAGCGAGGCACTGTAGGGTTTTGTGCCAGCTCCGATTTTTTTGTCGAGACTGCCGCATCGAGGGCAGGGTGAGACTGTACTTTTGCTTTTCACTTGGCTAGAATGAGGTTGATTTAACACCTTTCTTGGTGTTTTCTTTTTGACTTCGCGCTTGGTCGCCAAACTTTTACGCGAGTCAATTTCAATATCTCAAGGCAGATCTGTCTCCAAAACTTCACTGCCTAGAGAAGACACGAGGAAAACTCGTAAAACTATGAAGTGTTCCAAACGGGATGCTTCATATTTTCTATATAGCGTATTTTTGGCTTCATTCACATGATATAGACCTACGAATTTTCTAAATTAATCTATATGTGGTGATTGTACAGGACAGTTAGCAAAAAATTACGCGGTTAGCAAAAAAGTACGCGGTTATTCACATAGAAGATTTGAATACTTTAGGTATGATAGCTAACCACAAGTTGGCATCAGCAATTAGCGATTTAGGCTTCTACGAGTTCCGTCGGCAGTTGGGTTATAAGCAAAAGCACTATGGCAATAAGGTGATGTTGGTTGACCGCTGGTATCCATCATCGAAAACCTGTCATAACTGCGGGAATGTACAGCCCATGCCACTTTCAGACCGCATCTACAAGTGTGGTAGGTGTGGTCACACTGCTGACAGGGACTTAAATGCCGCGCTCAATTTGGCGAGTGTCTCAATTGATAAGTTAAAGTCTCTAGAACCCTAGGCTATAGGGGGTTTGCCTGTGGACAAGTAGGAGCCGACTCCCTTGGTTGAAGCAGGAAGAAAACGTCAAAACTACTAGCTTTTAACAGGTTTTAGTAGGTTTGAGGAGGTTTTTCGTAGCAGCATCTTTACCAGGGAAGGAATTAGTCCTCCCCCCAGTACAATTTCCTGATGGTTCAAGTCAGTCGGCGGTTTCAGAAAAAATCTCACCCTTCATCTGGGATTTTTGGTTTGGGTTCCGTGAAATTTGCTACTGGTTCTCCTAAGTCTTCACCTTTTAGTAGACGGTGAAAGCATTCATCTTCTGTTAGTCCATACTTACGGGCTGTATAAGCAAGTATTTCTAGATATTCCTGTTTTCTTCGGCGAACGTAAAATCCTACCACGCTTGAAAGATTGGAACGAATTGAGCGATTACCTAGTTTAGACATGACTACGAACCAGTCACGATCATGATCTCCTAAATCGATAGAGGTGTTGATAGTTGGCATATTTTCTTGCGGTATTGGTGCTGTATCCATATTAAACTCGTGTCGGTAAGTACTTTTTCGGTGAATGTATTGAATATATAAGGTGCATATGTTTATAATAACAGCAGAAGCAAACATTACATAGCAACGAAAACGCTGTAACCCTTGATGCTCTGTTATGTGCCAATAGTGCGAGAGACTTAGAGTAAATAAAGTCTATAGAAGCATTTAAGCGCACTTACAATTGAGCATCTGTGTGTATCAAGCACTAGCAATACAACAGTGCAATAGCACTGTGTTCTACTTCTGTTGCAAAATTCTGTAGCGCAATGCGCAATTGACAGGGAACTGATGAACAAGTGTACAAATGACCCGAGAACAGCATACGAGCTGTTTTTAGGAAAGCGATGTAGTGATACCCACTGGTCAAAGGTGAAAAATGAATTGTCCGGTCAAGGACTTTCGATTGACAGTGAAACGGTAGTTATGTATGGGAAAATCAGCCGAATAATACCTAGAGCATCAGGTTTAATCAAAGCACTAGAGGCATATCAGAAAGCTGAGACTTTACTAATTACACCCTCAAAAATTACAGGTAGCGAAGTTGTAGACATACTGGCTAGACAAGGTATTAGTCCACATCCAGCAACAATTAGCAGATGGTTCAAGTATTTAGGAGGTTTTAGAAAAAATCGTTCTTACCTTCCAGAAAAACTTGTACCTGTTTTAGCTAAAGCATTCATCTATCAAGCAACAAACAGTCAAAAATTAGGAGCGTAAAATGGACAAATATATTAAAAGGTTGCAAACCCGCGTTAACCGCATTGAAGGTGTTCGAGTTACAAAATCGGAAGTGCGACAGGTCTATATTGAGCTAGTGAGTAATTTTGAATCTCCGACAGACGAGGAGATGAACACCGTTGCAGAATTACTCATAGAGCGCCACAAGCAAACACCAGTTGAATCGGATGTAGCACAATCACCAGTGGCAGGCACTACTAAGCTACAACAGGTAGACCAACAGACATCTCCAGTACAACCACCAATAGAGCCTGAAAACAGCACTCTCACAGTGTCGAGTTCTTCCGGTCTATCTCAGTCCACCCAGAACCAACTAGCTATCAGTGAGGAATTGATGGCTCAAACCATTGAAAATCAGTTCGGCTCCAAGTCAAGAGAAGACAAGCAGATGGTGCTAGACTTCCTAGCCAACAAGACATTCAATGATGCAGAGGATTTACAGCGGGAAGTCAACTATCTGGCAAACGTCAGTGACCAACTATTCGCTAAAATCCTTAGCGATTACCAAGCCAATGCCGCAGCTACTCGACAGTTACGGGAACAAGCGTTGAATAGATTAATAGCATCCGAGCAGGAAGCCAATGAAGATTTTTTCGGAAATTTCAGAAGTCAAATAACAGCAAGAATGGCTTCTTTCGGAATTTAGTAGATGTCCTAGGAGATTCTGATAAGGAACTACTCAAAAAAACCTTATCAGAACCTCAAACTGAGCGAGAAAAACTTAAGCTAAAAGCTTTAAAACTTCAACAGGAAATAGCCGAATTAAATCTGCAAATTGCTGAAAAAGACACGCAAAAAGAACAAGAAGTGATTCAGGAGAAAAAACAAATGCTCTGGTTGCTAGACGGTTGTAATGGTCTACTTGAACGCACAATCAATTTGGTTCTCTATGGTAAATTCCAGCCCACATCACCGCGCCTATAAGGTTGTTGGTGGCAGATAGCAAGCCTTGAGCCGAGTCTGCCACCGTGTAACCCCACATCAAAAGGATTTACTTGCTAATGATAACAGATTCCACAAATCAAAAAATCGACTTGGTTCATTATCAATTACTTGCAGAAAACCTCTATCCTGCTAAAGATTACCTAGTTAGAGCCAATAACTGGGGACAAAGAATAGCATCAGAAGCACCAGAAATAGCCGCAGAAATCGGGTTAGCATTCCACCACTTCAACCAAGCGTTAGAAAGACTAGAAGAATTAGAGACTATCGAAGAAGATGAGGATTAGCTTTGTGTATTTCCTTCATTTAGTAAGTTTTCTAATTGTAGTTAACTTTTTGCTCAACCTACCAGCATTCAAACCCTGGCGATATCGATGCTTACCCAGATTTAGTAGTGAACCTGTAGGTTTTGTCTATGGAATCAGAACCTTTAACTAAGGAACAAAGAATCGAAGTAGTTGGTGACTTATTACAGAATTTTGACACCCCATACTCAATGTTAGAAGAGTTTGAGGGTTTAGAGATTGAAGTTAACAACATCAAAATTCTGTTTGAAGTTTATCAAATAAAATACGAGGAGACCCTAAGCGATGGCAAAGAATCTTAAAGACCTGGCAGCTGAAAGAGCTGAGAAAAAGGCTAAGGCTAAGACTGCCACCAAGAAAGCGAGTGCTAAGAAGTCTACAACGACTAGAAAGACAACATCAACTGCTACCAAGAAAGCCACATCAACGGCAACAAAATCAACAGCTGACAAGGTAAAAGAAGCCGTATCCGGACTGACTACCACGAATAAAACCCCTACAGCAATCAAATCAGAAATCCCCGGTTTGAGCGTGGTCAAACCTACGGAACTGGCGGGGATGATGCCCCAGTTCACCCCCAATCAATACGATATTGCAGATCCCTTGCATCCAAACCCTGAGATGCCTCAATTGAACGAGGGTGAGCATCGGGCTGCGATCGCTATCTACGAGGGTACAGAACGCGCTCTTGATGTGACTGGCAAAGCATTTGATATCACCAAGAAGCGATTCCAGACCGAACAGAAGCGTGTCTCAGCCTTTGGCGCTGGTATCAGCTTAGCTAAGGAATTCGAGAAGACTCAGGGCTTATTCTACGACTACCAGAGCGAAGTCGAAGCTACAGAGCAAAAACGTCTCAACTTAGGCCACGCTCAATACAAGACTCAGCATGTCACTAGCATGATAACCGAGAGCGAAACAGAACTAGATGCGAAGCTAACACAAGCCCGAGTACAAGCAGAATTCGCTCTGCAACAATCTCGTCAAAAAGAATCTGAGCTAGAAACCTTCAAACAGTCACTCATCGGGTAGAGCGCAGATGAACTACAAGAAAATAGCAATCCTCACGGGTGGCTTTTTTGGCATATGTGCAATAGTCGCTGTTACTGGCAAACCAGGAATCAAAACGATCGCACTCTCGTCGTTAATCAGTTTTCCGGTGATTGTGGGGGCAAACATCTCAGCAGACAAGCGTTGTAGACGCCAAGAGACTTTAGCAGAAGCTTCAGTACAACAGACTGTGGCTGAGAAACAGCAGTTGCAGAATACCCTGAGTCAGTTACAACTCAGCCATAAGTCCTTAATCGATTCACTCACCAATTTAGAGCAAGAATCAGCAGCATTAAGTGAACAACTGAATAATACTGCTGAAGAAAACAAGACCTTGAAGCAGTCTAACCTGGAAATGAGTATGAAGCTGCAAGTGTTGGCAGAAGAGAAGCGCAAGATTGAGGTTGATTTGCACAATAGGATAAGTGACTTAGAAGCCCAAGTTCAAGAGTTTACTGCCAACTTTGAGAGCGCTGTGGATGAGCAAGTAAATATTGAGACTCAAGAATTCATCGATGAACAATTGGAAAACCTCGAAAACAAGTACAGACAAACCATCATCGATGGCGAGGTAATTCACTCAAAAGCGATGGAGCTAGCTCTAAAGTTCCGTGACTGGGCATTACGAGCTAAAAAGCTGCAAGTCAAGCGTGAGGAATTTATCAAAGGTCTCACTGGGAGATATCACGACCAACTCGAAGCGGTAACAACTCCGTACAAAGAAGCTATTGACGGGTACATTAAACAAGTTGAGATACTACAAGAAAAAGTAGCCCGGTTGCAACAAAGACTAGCTGGTGACTTGACAGAGCCTGTCTACTTCCAGGAAAGTTGTGCCATCCCAACACAGATAAGTAACGCGATCGCCAAAGTGATCTGGGAACAATTACACATTCCGTTAGCCGTAAAGGGCGTTGCTGGTAATCCTAACGGTGAGATGGGGGCTGGATACGGTTATAGTCGTTCTACCCCAGTTGAAAGCCTGATAAGCGATTTAAGCTGTAACTCAGACGTTATTTGTCAAAGCGTTGGTATTCACAAAATTCTCAGTGTTAAGAAGTATCCTCTAGCTGACTTGATAGTTGTTAGCTTTCGTAGAGATCCTGAACCACCAGCCAGCATAGAGACTATCTACAAGCAAGGATTAATCCCGGCGCGAGACTTCTGCTCAGTTGTTGAGAAATCACTAGACCACAAGCGTGGAGGAAAACCAACTCTGAGGGTGATGGCTGCTACAGGAGAAGGTAAAGGGATTGTCCTGAAAAACCTACTAGCTCACTACGCAAGTCTAGAAGGCTGGGAATTGTGGCTTAGCGACCCTGTAGACGGTAGCGACGAGGATTACTGGGACACCCCAAAAATCGCCACTAACAGTTCTGAAAGCGCCAGGGGTTATCAACTATTAGCCCAGTTACATAGAACCCGACACAGCAGTAAACAACCAGGATTCACAGATAAAAACGTCTTAGCGGTCTTCGACGAATTCGACAAAAAACACTCTGACGATGATAAAGAGTTAGCCAAATCATTAATGACCGATATTCGTCACACTCGCATCAGACAAATACTCGTAGGTCAATGTGCAGAAGTGGGGCGTAATCGCTGGGCTTGGGACGACATGAAATCCTGTTCACTACTGGTCTTGGGTAATAGTATCGGTACTCTGTGTAAACATCTGAGCAAAGATTTAGGTTGGACTGTAAGAAAAGCTAACAAGGTAAAGAGACAATACGAAGTGTTTAGTGAGTGGGCTAAGACGGTCAATGTGAAAAATTCGGAAATCCCCCAAGAAAACCAGACGAGGATAGGGTTGCTAGTGTCTGGAGATGAGTTTAATTTTCTCGAACTTCCCATACCTCACAAGGGGGTGGTTACAAGTGGTTTTAGTAGCTTTCGAGAAACTTTAAATATTAGTGTCAGTAACAAAGAAAATATTGAGTTGGTAAACGCAAGGGAAACACCTACATACGACTCGGTATACTATCAGAAACTGGGAATTGCTACCGGAGCTGAAACAACCACATATGAAGACATTCAGCCTTTACCTACCGAAACCGACCGTGCCGGACATGTGGGGGTGTCGGCAAAACCGGGCAAAGGGGGTTTAGGTAGTTGCAAAAAACATCCTGAGCAGATATTTCCTTTAAGTAAGGATGGTCGTGGAACTTGCAAAACTTGTGGTAGAAGACTGCCAAAAAGTCAAATAGAGAAAATTCAATGAGTTACTATCGAAAATCTTTCTCAATCAATCGATATGTAGCGACAACACCAGAGGAATCCTCACCCTCTCATCTCGATAAAAGGTAGAATAACTTCCTCTACTTTCTTGACAACTATAGGAAGTTATTAGTAGACTATAGGAAGTTGACTAGAGGAAGTTAGAACTATGCCTACCACAAAATCAAAGTTAGCCAAAATCGCAAACGAAAGAGTCAGAACCGCTTGGGTTAAGAAGTGGACGGCTACCTTTTTGGAAGGGTTACAAGACTTAGACAACAAAGAGCAGATAGAAAATTATTGTCTAGAACAAAAGACAAATTTTGACTCTGAAGTTCAAAAGCTGAGCCTGGAAAGAGCTAAAAACCAAGGAAAAGTGGTCAGTGCTACTAGTTGGAAAAACGCTGCTGCCACCCACATGTCTCAGATAAGAAACGCTCTCAAGGAGTGGCAGAAGACTATAGAACTCACTCCAGGAGTAAGTTATCCTCAACAAACCAAAGAAGGGATAGTTCAGCAGCATTTTGCCCTGCTCTATATGAAATATGACCATGAGTTTCACGAGGAACGGAAGCAACCCACAGAAGACAAGAAGAACGAGCAACGCCGTAACCTATCCCCAATCAAACACCTAGACAAATATCAGCAGACAATTGAACTGTTGCTCGATTCCTGGGACTATCGAGAGTTAGCCGTAGGCTTGATAGCTGCCACTGGGCGAAGAATGAGTGAAATTCTCAGTACGGGTAATTTCAATCAAATAGGGCAATTCGAGGCTGATTTTGAGGGACAGTTAAAAGCTAAGGGTGAAGAGAGAAAGTATTCTGCCTTCACATTAGTCGAGTCAGCCAAAGTAGTTGATGGTGTACTGAGGTTGCGACGCATGCATGAGATCAAGGAGATGAAGCACTGGAACCTGGCGGAGATAGATAGCGGTAAGAACAGTACTGTCAATTCTCAGGTCAAAAAGTATTTTGGTGAATTGATAGAGCCACCACACGGTGAGAAAGACTTGTCCTCAAAGAATTTAAGGGCAGCTTATGCTGCCATAGCCATCTACCTGTTTTGCCCTAGCAATCACTCAGAGTCATTATTTATCAAAGAGCGACTGGGACACGCAAGCGATGCCACAGCCAGTAACTATGAAGATTATCAAGTGGTAGATGTTAATGGTTCACCACTAATCCGTGGAGCTTGGGTAAATAGGACGGGAGAGGAAATGAGCAAACCAAAACAAGTGATGACCAACACTCGCCTAAGAATCACAGTAGCAGCAAAAGAAATTATCGAAGACCAAGAATTTTTGCCATACCCAGACCAGCTTTCCAGGGTAGAAGAGTTAATCCGTTTAGCTAAGATTGGTAAGCAGTTTGAGGAAGGAAAACTCGTTAATGAGGTTGTCAAGGTCGTAGAGGTTGAGAAGCCAGTGGAAGTTGTCAAAGAAGTGGTTAGTGGCACAGAAAAACCTTCACAGACCGTTCAAGAAGTTAAACAGATTGTGGAGGTCAAGCCAGTCGATGAAGCAGACAGATTTGAGGAAATGGGGAACGAGGAGTTGAGAGGTTGTCAAGCACCTGGTTCCGCCTTAGAAAAGATTCGCAGGTCAGTTAGAGCTATAAAAGCCTTCAACGAGATTCAGCCAGAGAAGAAAGCGCGATGGGCTATCAATGTGAGTACCTTAGAACAATTAAGTGGTTGCCACTCGAAAGCAGTTAGAGAATATTTAGATTCTGATGAAGGAAGACTACAAGTGCATGATTATAACGCTAGGCATGAGTTTGGCTTTCAACAGAATCGAGGCAAAGGAAGTATTAAGGGGGTCGTAACCTGGTAAGAATCCACTACTGTTGTAGTGAGGGAGAAGAGTCGGGAAACCTTTCTTTTTCGTCCTCTGTCGAGCTTTCCTCCACAAACGACAGCATTGACAAGCTAGACACCGCTCCCAACACTTGCTCTTCTCTCACTTCCAAATATGCCTGTAGTTGTCCTAAATCCCGATGTCCTGATACTTCAGCAATCACCCTCAAGGGTATCCCACTATCACTCATCTGAGTCAAAGCAGTTCTCCGGAAGCTATGAGTTGAGGCTCCCTCAATCCCTACTCTGTGACAAGCCTTTCTCAAAATCCTAGCTGCACTATCAGGAGTGATATGCTTACCTCTCAGACCTGGGAACAGATAGATAACCCCTGCTTCTTTTTCATAGCTACTGAGTATCGCGCGTAGCTCCTGAATAATTGGAATAGTCCTGGTGGCTAGTTTACCCTTGGTGTTTTTCTTGCGGATAGTCAGATGGCTGCGCACTCTCCCAGACCTTTCATAAACATCCTCTGAAAGTAGAGTACAAGCTTCATTCACTCGACAGCCGCTGTAGAGCATTACGGCGAATATGCAGCGGTCTCTGAGCTTGGTCAGCCCCTGACTAAACAGTAGCTGGATTTCTTGCTGAGATAGGATTTTTCCCTTGCCGTGCCTATTGCGTTTCATGAACACTCACACCCTGATGTTCATGATTTACAGCATCTAGGTGTGTTCTGTCTAGACCCACTACACCAAATCCTGATTATTAGTCGAGATATCAATGATGAGGTATTGACCAGAAATTAAAGCAAGTATTCTCCTACAAATAAGAAGCTTAAAGATAATTTTTAGTTGCTCAAATTACTAATGCATATATTAATTATTTTGTCAAGGATAAAACACTATGGCTTTTAGATGAGGTTTTAGATGAGGTTTTAGATGAGTTTTATGAGGTTTTAGATGAGATTTATAGGTTGGATTGAGACGTGATCATAGTTAATATTTACTTAGTCACCTGTAGTAATTAGTTACATAAATAAAGATGTTTGAATTTGATAAATACGATCCAGAACTAGCAAAACTTTTAATTCAATTAGCGCCTCTATGTGGTCGCCAGTATTATGAAAATCCCCCAAATGGTGATGTTAGTGATTTCCCTGGTTTCAAAGTATTTGCTGAAAATAATTTTGAGTTTAAAAAAGCTTTTAAATCCCCAAATTCTTATGCTACTGCCTTACAAGGTTCTGATAATTTAAGAGAAATAAATTGGGAGGGGTTAGAACATGAATCGGATCAATTTAATCCTTTTGATCTTGAGGATTCTGGTGGTGTATATATTGGTTTTGCATTAACATCACCAAAATGTAATATTATAACGTTACGAGGCACGATCACACCTAAAGAATGGTGGAATAATTTTAAATTTCGTCAAGTGCGTTTTAAAAGATTCAAACCCAAGGCTGGTAAAGTACATCGTGGATTTAAAAAACTATATAAAGGTTTTTCAACTCAAGTAGATGATGTTTGGAAAAGCCTAGATAAATCTATACCTTGTCTTATTACAGGTTTCAGTTTAGGTTCAGCCTTATCAACATTGGCGGCTCTGAGTATCGTCGATGATAATGATCTTGATGGAGAAGAAGCTGACAAAGTTATTTTATATGGGATTGGTGGTCCACGGGTTGGTGATGAGAAGTTTGCAGATTATTATAACACCAAGGTTAGAAATGCTTTTCGGGTGGTAAATTTTGCCGATGTAGTTCCAACATTACCTCCGAAGCATGTAAACTTTGGTTATGGATTATCAGCTACCTATAAAGATGTGGGCGAAGAACACTCATTTTTACATTCTTATGGTGATGTTGGTGAAAATCATGCAAAAGTAGTCAAGTATGACGATGATATACCACGGTTAGAGCCTTATTACACCGCATTACAGACAAAGAATGTCGTAATTGATTCTGAGCGTGTGTTCCCGAATTCTGGAGAAAAATGTAATGGTAGTTAAATAATGGGAATAGAAATACGTTGATTTAAAATTCGCATCAGTATCAGATGAGTAGAACTTATCTGCGAAAACGACATCTGGCATCGACCAGACCCAAAAACCTTTGAATTCCCCAAGAACAAATCAGGAGAGTTCTACCGAACTGATGTAAGCGCCTACAAGCAGAATTGATTTCCCAACCTCAACAAAATCAACCCAAAACCCTCAGTCTGCATAGACTGGGGTTTTCTTTTCTCTCCATACTTCCTCTAGAACGCTCTAGAAGCCACGTAAATCTAAGTCAGGATGTATTCATCATTCACCACCTAAAACCTCTCATCTAGAACAACTGTCACACTCCTATCTGTCTTCAGAACCTCGAAAATCCACCCCAAAATCACCCCCAAAAATCCCCCAAAAATCCGCCCCTGAAATGAGGGTAAAAAGGGAGGGGACTTTTTGGGGAAAATGAATCCTTTATTATCAAGGGTTTCAGCGATTTTTGACGCAAAAAACTGTATAGGGGGGTTAGGGATTCTGCGTCAAGACCCCCAAAATTCAGCGTCACTAACCCCCCGGCGAGGAGCGTCAGCGAGGAGTTTGAAAACCCCTTGTGACAGTTGGAGTTATGTTGTGAAGAGTGAGGGCGCGGGGTGAGGACAGTGATGCCGCGAGGAGCGTAGCGAGGAGTGAGGCAGCTAAATGTTAGACAGTAACAAAGTGCTACCAACTTCCTACACTATCGCACCTTGAAGAACAGAGTAGCGGAAGTTATCAAAGAGCATGAATTAACTTTTGCGACAGTCGGCGAGGAGCGCCAGCGAGGAGCATGAATCAATCCTTACGACAGTTAGCGAAGACCGACGCAGAAGTAGAAATCAACAGGCTTACCTATCTTCCTATAGTGTATGGAAATTGGAATAGTCCTGGTGGCAAGTTTACCCTTGGTCTATTAGTAGTTGTATTTGCGACTTTGTGATGTATGAACGTCTTATAGTTCTTGAAAAAGCTTGAAAGTTTTTTATAACTTCTGAGTCTGGTATAATTCTTTTACCAGTAATTGTAGCAGTCACCCTATCTGATATAAAGTTGACTATTGGGACTGGATTAATACTGGATCCCGGAGCGTTCCAAAGAGCCTTTTGTATTGAGGTTATATGCTTACCATCAAGCACATTTTGGGCATCATTTAGAATTAAATTTATAACTTGATCCCCATCGCCTAAAAACTTGTGACACATAGCAATTAAACAACAAACATTAATGTATTCTATTTGAATTTTTTTGTGTTTATACCAATTCCGTACCAATATAGTATTTGACTTAAGAATACGCATATATGCAGCCTGTGTGTCTTCAAGATGTCCGAGTGTCCGATTAACAGCTTCCATAGGATTTGAAGCAAAATTAATTTTATTTATAGTATTTTTAGCTGCGTCAAGATGTACTCCACCAATACTTTCAAGAGCCTCTGTTATACTATCTTTTGCAAAAAAATTATAAATACCCTGAGCAGTCTTTGCATATGATATCAAACTAGCTATGTCCATAAGAACTTCAAAAACGCAACATTTTTGTTTTTTCAAAAATTTTAATTACTATTCCGGATATCTTTTGTAAAGAGTATGTAAACCGAATTGCTGAGGAATTTGATAAACGTCCTGAGTGGAAATCAGCTTTGCAAAACTTCATACACGATGAAATTAATTGCATCATTGGTTGTGATGAAGCCGCTGAGTTTGCTCACAGCGTTGTTCGAGAAGAATTTGGGAAAGTCTGTTATCGAACTATATGCGGGTTTGACCCACTGGACAAATGTTACCCAGTTGAGCGCTGGTCAGCCAAGTAAGCATCACCAAAAACTGAATACATCAAGCTAGAGGCGCAAGTCTCTAGCTTCCCTATGTGTGCGTAAATAACTGAAAACCTCAGCCTACACAGGCTGAGGGTTTTCTTTTGCCTACTCACTCCAGGCAATCCCACCATCCCTCAAAAATTCGTTCCCCTCCTCCAATACTGGCCCTAGAATGCACCAAAATCCTGTTCATGATGTATTCAATCATTTAGAGCATTAAACATCTCAGATGGAACAACTGTCACACTCACATCAGTCCTCAGAACCTCGAAAATCCACCCCAAATTCACCCCCGAAATCACCCCCAAAACCACCCCAAAAAATCCCCCAAAAATCCGCCCCTGAAATGAGGGTAAAAAAAAGGGGGACTTTTTGGGGAAAATGAATCCTTTATTATCAAGGGTTTCAGCGATTTTTGACGCAAAAAACTGTATAGGGGGGTTAGGGAGTCTGCGTCAAGACCCCCAAAATTCTGCGTCACTAACCCCCCGGCGAGGAGCGTCAGCGAGGAGCTATCAAACCCCTTGTGACAGTTGGAGTGATGCCGCGAGGAGCGTAGCGAGGAGAATGGTAACAGACAGCAATAGCTGGGGGTGTCGCGAGGAGTGTGGTAACAGCAATAGCTGGTGTGCCGCGATAACCGTCAACGAGGAGCATGAATAGAATAATTACGACAGTTAGCGAAGACCGACGCAGAACTAGAAATCAACAGGCTTACCTATCTTCATCTTCCTATAGTGTATGGGAAGTAGAGGAAGTTAAAACCTCCTACAGTCGAGGCGGAGACCCGAGGAAGATACACCCCGTACTCAACCCTCGGTCTGAAAACCCGTCGAGAAACCCGAAAGACGGGAAAGGTTCCGAACCATCGTGGTAAGGATTAAGAACTATCAGAGGAGGTTATAACGGCATATCAGAACGTTAGGAGTAGATGGTTGTTATAAGGGATTGTTGAAAGTTATCAGGTTTGATTTGTAAACCGCGTCCAACCTCCTACAGTCTCAGGGGATAGTAGAGGAAGTTCTAACCTCCTACAGTCTCAGGGGATAGTAGAGGAAGTTCTAACCTCCTACAGTCTCAGGGGATAGTAGAGGAAGTTCTAACCTCCTACAGTCTCTGTAACTATAGGAAGATAAAAACTGTATACATTGTATACAGTTTTTATCTTCCTATAGTTACAGAGACTGTAGGAGGTTAGAACTTCCTCA
>JAAHGS010000118.1 GCA_010692645.1 Symploca sp. SIO2E9 | reverse complement strand
GGATCTCAGTAAACTCAAACCCATGGAAATACACCAGAGTCTAGCTAATAAAGATCTTCTGCCAGCTCGAAGAAAATTATCAACTTAGTAGGTACTTATACACCTGATGGAAGAAAATAGTTTGAGGCAAGTTGACCTAGTGGGAAGACTTGGCTCTAGTGGGGTTGTTTCAGAAATTATTAATGGGAAACGCTCCATTAGTAAATCTCAGGCGAAGATACTAGGGGAAATTTTTCAGGTTTCTCCAGGTATGTTTATTTAGATTCCCAACCCTGTTTCTGCATTTTCTTGACTAGCTGAGTGAACGGGTGAACGAAAAAAAGAGTGGGGCAAGGAGACGCGGAGACGCGGAGACGCGGAGACGCGGAGAATTCAAATCCCACGCAAAATTTCGTTCACCCTGACTCAACAATACCATTACCATTACCACAAAAAATCAAGCGATCTGCCTGACGGCGGAAAAAAAGATAAAGGAAAAAGAGGGAAAAAAGGGCAAAGGGCTATGTGGTCCTGGCAGCAACGCAGACGACACGAATACCGACATTGAGGAAGATATCGTCGCGCCAGATATAGTTGTTGATGCGAAACGCACAACGGCAGTCATCAGGAATGTTGAGCCACGAACCACCGCGCAGAATTCGATAACGATTATCATTATCCTCTTCTACCCAAGCAGTGCCATCATTGGGCGCTCCTTTGTAATTATCATGCCAAGCATCTGCACACCATTCCCACACATTCCCATGCGTATCGTATAACCCAAAAGCATTAGGAGGAAATATGCCGACTGGGGTAGTTTGTCCTCGATATTCTCCCTCTGGCTCTGAAGCATAGGTAGAGCTGGCATTATAATTTGCTAATTTGTCAGTAATAGTTTCGCCAAAGTGAAATGGGGTTTTAGTTAAGGCACGGCAGGCATATTCCCATTGGGCTTCGCTAGGTAGGCGGTATTCTCTTCCTGTCTGTTTCGATAATCTTTGGCAAAATTCTACTGCATCGTACCAAGAGACTCGCTCTACGGGACGGCTATCGCTGTCTTGGCTGTTTTTGAAATTAGGGTTAAGCTCACGTTTAACTTTCAAATCTTCACGGGATGCAATTGCTCTCCACTGTGCCTGAGTCACTGGATATTTACCCATAAAGAATGGTTGAACTGTTACTTCATGTTGTGGTTTTTCCCGATTAAATCCGTCCCAATTGGTTTTTTGAACAAGCCTTTCGATTTCCTTATCTTCTGTTCCCATCAGGAATTTACCGCCAGGAATAGAAACCATGTCCAGACTTACACCATTACCCAAGTCTTCCTTAAAAAACTGGGCTTGTTTGTTAGGCTCGCGTTTAACTACCTCTCCCCTTGCATCCACTGTCACCGTTTCAAACTCAACTGTCCATAGTTCTCCTTCAGTAGGGGGAGTCTCCTTAGGTTTAGCTACAGAAATAGGAATAGTTTTGGGTTTATCTACAGGAATAGGAATAGTTTTAGATTTATCTACAGGAATAGGAATAGTTTCGGGCTTGTAAATAGTTGGAGGTATTGGTGATGGCTTAAAAATCTCACGGGCGACTAGTACTGTCACTAAGCTTCCACCTCCCAAGCCAGCCCACTTCAAAAACTTTTTTCGGGTGATGGGCGTTGGAGTTGTAATAGTTGTAGCTTGTTGTTGGTGTCTGCTACTTTTTTTAAAGGCATCATGAGACACCTGATTAGCCGAGACGGGAACGCTCAATAAATTTAACCACTTTTGTATCGATTGGGGGCGCTTTTCCGGTTCCAGTGCCATCCCTTTGAGGATTGCTTTATTAGTGCGATCGCTAATACTAGGATTAAGCTGCTTAGGTGGGATTAATTTATCATTAGACAACTTTCGACCCAAAGAAGCAGTCGCACACTCACCCGTCACCGCATAATACAGAGATGCTGCTAGGGAATACACATCAACAGTTTTCTGGCGACTGCCTTTGCCCACCTGCTCATAGGGAGCAAAACTCTTATTACCAGCCATATCTGTTTGAGTGCTAGTTTTTGGGTTAATACCCTTGGCAATACCAAAATCAATCAGTACAGCCTCTTGTTGAGTCCTCATCATAATATTGAGAGGGGTAGCATCTCGATGCACCAAAGTGAGGAATTATTAAATCTCTTTGTAATCGGAGTAAGACTTAAATGACTGGGCAACATGACCTAGAAAAATTGCTTGCATCGATGGAACCCAAGCTCCAGCCAGAAGAGTATGTGTTCTGCACATTGCCTATCGAAGAGGCAGAGAAAGTGGAGGTGCATCCCATCAGTACCTTTATTGAGTCTGAGGGCGTAACTTTAATTCTCAGGAAACAGGAAGCAACAAATGCGGGGCTGGAGTTTATTTACCCCTGCCGCATGATTACGCTAAATATTCACTCAAGCTTGGAGGCAGTAGGTTTTTTGGCGGCAATCACTACCAAATTGGCGAAAGCCGGCATCAGTGTTAATCCTGTCTCTGCTTATTATCATGATCATCTCTTTGTACCCTCAAATAAGGTCGAGATGACCATGAAATTGTTGGCTGAATTCAGTTCGTGATCAGAAAATATTATATATTGTAGGGTGGGTTAGGCGCGGATCATAATTTGTGAATTCTAGTATGGTTTTCCTGTCCGCGACGTAACCCACCAAAGATAATTTGTAGTCTGATATACAGTTTTCACCAAGATTTTTGGAGAGCCATAACGACAACACTCAAGGAGGTTGTGCTCACTTTGTTAGCGCTTTGGCAATTTCTGTACCCAGATGGGCTAAGGTTCTTTCTCGCACAAAATCGGCAGCTGCTCTGGCTGATTCAGCAAGAATCGTATCTGTATTTGGGGTGAGCTTCAATGCCCCTCCTAAATAACCTAGAGCTTTGCAATAGTAATCAGATAGGTTGGTTGCAGCCAAGCGCTTCACAATTTGATATTCTCCCCGATGAAATGCTTCCAGCGCCTCAGTGTGTAATTCAATCTCTGGTTCTCCCAATACTGTCAGGATGGCTGCAATAGCTTGATTTACGCGCTCAAGATTGATCTCAGTGTTAATTGTTGTGGACATGTTTATACTCCTCAATTATTGCCAATTTTCAAAGTTTTCCGCTTCTACTTGTGAAGCGTAGAGCCTATCCCAGTTTCGATCTAAGTGTTCTTTGACTATTCGGGAGACAAAGCCAATGGCATTGTCTCTGTCATAGTGAATACCAACTCTGAGCAAAGCCAGATTTTGTGTTCCGAGGGAAATATAGTTGATTCCTTTCCTGATTACATCTGGAGATAATGCTACATCTCGCAGTGGGTTAGGGGGAATATCTTTGATCTCATGGTTGTAGCGAGGTAGAAATTCAATTCCTTCTTTCACCACAGTTTCCCCCCATTGTTTGAAAGAAATATCCCTAGCAGAGGCGTCCTTTTTTGCCAAATCTAAGTAGTATTTTCTATTTATTCCTATCCAACCTCTTACAAATTGGGTGATTAATCCCTTTTCTGAATCGCCAGAGAGTTCTCTGAAGGCATCGATACGTTCCGCATTTTGGGGCGAAACGTAATAGTAAGTAACCGAAAAACGCCAAACCATCCTATATGTGGCACAAATCTTTATCTTTATTATCTCATCGAGTAAGAAATAAAGTCTTCTTGTATAAAAATGTTGTGTGTTTATATATTTTTGTGTTATCTATAGATTATAGACACTTGCGTTGCAGCTGTTTGGGTGCAACCTGAAGATAATGGTAATCACATGAGCCTCAAACCCAAAGAGATTTGGTACACCCCAGCGAGTAATACGTTGCATTTTGAAGTTACTCCAGGCGAAGGCCTATCTGGAGTAAACAAACAACTAATTGAAATCAAACTCACGCGCCAACAGCTGCAAAGGCTATGCAACGGAATTAAACTATGAACACTGGGGTATAGTTTCATGAAAAAACCTCGCCCTCTTTCTGAGCGAGAACTTTACCTAATTGAGCTATACAGCAATTGCCAACTGGGAATGACGCCCCAGCAATTCTATGCCAAATGGGATGTAACCCACGAAATAATCGCCTGGATATGTTCTCGCTCGTTATCTACTGTTAGATTTTGGTTCGTAATGGGCAAAAATCATCGTCCTCCCCAGCCCCATGATTTGCGTAATCTAGCTTTGATGGACTTTTTATTAGAACATTTTGAGGAAATTCCCGAAGAATGGAGAAATTTACTCTGTCTCTCTGTGAAGCGTCAGGAGGGCAAGTAATAAGTAATAAGTAATAAGTAATAAGTAATAAGTAATAAGTTAAGGATATTTTTTACTTATTACAGCTTGATGATGTCAGATTTTTTTGAGAAAGCTACGAGGTTTGTATCAATTAATGTGATGCATCTAGACGAGTGGGTCATTTTGGATAATTATTAATCTGGAGTTCCCCAACAGCATCAGCCTATTATGTCTGAAGCCTCGTCGATTACCGATATTGATTCTCGCCCCCTACCCCTGCATGAGCTACTATCTCGGCTTTTGGAGTCGGAGAAAGTATCCCATCGACATCCCCTGCCGATTATGGGAACCTTGCAAGAAGTGAACACATCCCTAGAGCGTCGCCCACTGTTGGATTTTATCAATGCTAGTTTACGGGGCATTGGTCAAGTTGCATTTGCCAATAATCCGATTAGTGGATTACTGATTATCTTGGCAGTTTTCATTCAATCCCCTTGGGTGGCGTTGATGTTAATTGTTGGGGTTGTGGTGGCAACCTTGACTGCCTATTGGATGCATCTTGACAATCCCAGTGTTCGTAACGGCATTTTTGGCTTTAATGGAGCTTTAGTCGGGTTGGCATTTGGCACCTTCAGCAGTTGGGGAAACGGTAACATGAATCTGCTCTGGCTGTTGGTGGTTGCGATTGCTGCTGCCCTAAGTACAGTCTTGATGCAGTATATCGGACTTTGGATGGCGGTGAATCTGAAACTGCCAGCGATGGGAGTGCCATTTCAGATTGTGGCACTTCTGATTTTAGCGATCGCACTCTATGTTCCTCAACCCTTTTTGCAACTGGGAGCACCACCACCCTTTCCCAATCCGGCTGACTCTTTGGATGGGATGCGAATTTTTTCTGCCCTGTTTATCGGAGTCGCTCAGGTATTTTTTACGGGCGCTATGGTGTCTGCTATTCTGATTATCATTGCTCTAGCACTTTGTAGTCCCATGGGCGCATTAGTCGCAGTACTAGGATGTGCGATCGGATTACTGACTGGAATCTTACTGGGCGTAGATTTGAACGTACTGTACGCTGGACTGTGGGGCTATAACTCGACGCTGACAGCAATCGCCATTGGTGGTATTTTCTATACGCCGAACCTACGCAGCATTTTGGTTGCCAGTGCTGGAGCTTTGTTAACTGCCTTAATTGGCTGGCTGCTGAGTTTGGTGATGACTCCCCTAGGACTACCTATTCTAGCCATTCCCTTTCATTTGGGTACCTATGCCTGTTTTCTAGTCTTACAGCGCTCTCTCTCTTCCCTAGTGCCTGTTGCACCCTACTCTATTGCTAGTCCCGAGGAACATCGCTTCCGCTATCTCACAGCTAAGGATGTGATTTCAGCCTTCCGTAATCAATTGCGAGGAGCTATGCAAGGACAGCACCACAAAGTCTTTTTTGACCAAGCACCACAGGAGCTTAAGGGGGATTTGCGCTACATCTTTGATGCCATAGACCAAGATGACAGTGGCACTTTGTCTTTGCAAGAACTCCGCTATCACTTCCAACAGGCAAAGCATCCCCTCAGTGACGACGAACTCAACTTTGCCTTTGCCAGTATGGATTTCGATAACAGCGGTGAAATTGATTTTGAAGAATTTGGTGAATTATTGCTGCGCCACCGTCGTTTGATGTCGCGGCTAGATCAATTTTCCAACTATTTCATTCCTATTGATGCTAATGAAGATGGAATACTTACTCCCCAGGAAATGAATGTGGTACTGGCAAGTGTAGATGAGCCTCCTCTGTCACAGGATGAATTGGCCTTTTTACGACAGAAAATCGGAGGCAAAGACCTCACTTGGGAAGGATTTCTCGAATTGTTACTCGTAATTTAGACCAATTGATCAACCTTCAGTTGGAATAATTTGTCTCCCCATCTCCCGCAGTAGGCAGGAGGCAGGAGGCAGGAGGCAGGAGGCAGGAGGCAGTAGGCAGTAGGCAGGAGGCAGTAGGCAGAAAATTCATCTCCCCATCTCCGCGTCTCCCCATCTCCCCGAGCCATCCCCGCGTCTCCCCCTCTCCCCCTCCCCCCCTCTCTTTAATTAAAGTTGATAATAATGAAAAATCCACGCCTTTTCCTGCCAAGACCTAGAACAGCAGTAGGAACCTATCTAAGAATTATCTCGATTAATGATGTTTATGATATCAAGAATTATCCCTATGTAGAAACAGTAATTCAATCCTTGAAGCAGACAGCAGAAGATGCCATTGTCATTGCCTCTCTCAACGGTGATTTTCTTTCACCTTGCTTGATTACTTCCTTAGACGGCGGTAAAACCATGCTGGATGTACTAAATGTGGTGAATATTGACTACATTTGCTTTGGCAACCACGAATTTGATGTGAGTCTGGATATCCTGTGTGAGCGTTTCAAAACCTACCAAGGTAAATGTTTGAATAGCAACATCTTGAATTTGCCGATTGTTGATGCTAGTGGTCAACCGCTACCGAAATATGACATTGTTGAAGTAGGCTCTCATCCAGTTGCCTTGGCTGGATTTTGCACTAACAACACCAATATTTTCAGACCTGGAACAGACTTAGAAATTGAGCCTATCTTTGAGGCTCTAAAGGAAACTTGGTCTAACTGTTGTGATCAAGCAACGATGCTGATTCCGCTAACTCATCAGACTATTGTCGAAGACAGAGAACTAGTGAAGCTGATTGAGCAAGACAAGCAACTCAGTGGTAAGGTGCCTGTGATTCTTGGGGGGCATGAGCATGAAGTTTATATTGAGGAAATTGAGCGCAGCCTGATTGTTAAGGCTGGCATTGATGCTACCAATGTCGTCGTCGTTGATATCTGGTGGGATGCTGACGAGCAGTGGCATAGTGCTGTTCATCTGTTGCCAGCTAGCCATTTTGATGCCGATCCTAATGCTCAGATGTTTGTGGAAATCGCCCAAAAGTTTTTAGGCTCACTGATGGAGGTGGAAATTTTTGAAGTGAAAGAATCTATGTCCTCTAAACGGACACGATTTAAGCCAGAAAAAGTCGCCTCAACCCTATGTTCTTACATTAAGAAAAGCTTGAAAAATGTTGATTTAGTCATGCTGCAGGGAGGAGGCGTCAGAGGGAAGCAGGATTATGAACAGGGAACATCTTTTACCTATGGAGATTTGCTAGAAGAACTACCGTTTAACACTGAAATTGCAGTGATTCAGGTGCCTGGATATATCTTACAAGAGGCAATTACCGAAACTCGTGGTACTCCAGAACAAGAAGCGCCTAATTTTTTACATGCTGATTTAGCTGTGGTGATTGAAGACTATCCCAGTCTGAAAATTACCAGCATTAACAATGCTCCCTTCGATTCTCAGAAGCTTTACACTGTCGGCATCTATCAGTTTTTGCTCACAGGAATGAATGAGATTAAACCGTTGCTAGATTACGTCAATGCCCACGGTGGCTCACCCCCTTTAGAGCAATGTCTACCTGCCAAAAACTTGATTATGGAAAGTTGTATGAAGGATGCCTGGAGAGTCCTAGTTAACTATGACGAATGGGATAGCAACAAGGATGGGCAAATCTCTAGAGAAGAGCTGAGACACTCAGTTAAAAAGGCCTTTACTTTTCTTGATAAAAACCAGGATGGACAGATTTCTCCTGCAGAATTACAGACTGTATTGGTGGAACGGACAGGACGCACCAATAAAGGTTTAGTCAGTATGATGTTTGAGGTACTAGACGTTGATGGCGACGGCATGGTGTCTATGGATGAACTAGCGTCGTTGGCAATGTGAAGTACCCCAACCTGCTCCGCTGAGGTTGGGGCTTCCAACTACAACTTAACTCAGGGACGGTCTTATTCGTCTTCGGAATTTCCCGTCTCAACCGCCGATGCCTCAATACTCGAAAGCACATTGGTCTTACTCAGCGTCCACAGGCAGCAGTCCGTCTTCCACAGACCTGATTTCTGATTTTACAGGCTCATTAGCATGGACATCTTTAAAACCTATAACGAAAGTACCTCGCCCAATTGAAAACCGCTGTCAGCTTTAAATCCACTCTGGCTTAAGAGAGGGATATAGCAGTACGCATTTTGGTTAGGACACTACCATTAGCTGTAAAGACAGAATAAATCATCAATTGACTCCAAAAAAAGATGTCCTAACCGTAGCGCGTAGCGCTATACATTGAAAAAGATAAGGAGAAAAATAGGTGGCTAATTCCCAAGTACGTCCCGTAATTATTGATACCGATGGCGGTGTTGATGATGCTTTAGCTATTGTCATGGCACTTAATTGTGAGCACTTAGATTTAAAGGCTGTGACTGTTTTGGCAGGCAATATTGATGTTAATCAGGCTGCTAATAATGTGTTGCGGGTAATTGAAATTGTTCAACCAAAGCAACCTCCTCTAGTGGCAAAGGGGTGTGAAAAGCCCTTGGTGCGTCCTCCTTTTAATGCGGCGGGAATTCATGGAGCTGATGGATTGGGAGAACTACATCAGTTTAAAAATGCTGATGGCAGTCCTCGTTACCCTCAACTTACTGTAGAGCCTTCTTCTGAAGATGCCGTTGATGTCTTGTTGAAAGCAGCTCAGGAGTATGGCAGTGAACTCACGATTGTGGCACTGGGACCTTTGACTAATATCGCAACGGCACTACAGCGTGAACGCAGCACTCTACAAAAAGTAGGTCGCATTGTGATTATGGGCGGAGCTGTGAAGGTTCCGGGCAATATTTCAGCCGCTGCCGAGTTTAACTTCTTTGTCGATCCTGATGCGGCACAAGTAGTGATGGAATCGGGTATTCCCCTAACACTGGTGGGACTGGATGTGGCTATGAAGGCACCGCTGCCCCGGAAGGATGTGGAAAATTACGTCCAGAAACAGCGATCGCTAGTGTCTCAATTTATTGCCGACTGCACAGGGATTTATATGGCTTTTTATCGAGATAACGAAGGCTTCCATGGCTGTTATCTACATGATCCATTAGCTGTAGGGGTGGCGATTGATCCAAGTTTAGTCTCCACAGAATCAGTCTATATGGTGGTGGAAACAGAAGGTAGGTTTACCTCGGGCATGTCCTTGGCTGATTTACGCGATCGCAGGGATGAATCAACCTTTCCCCCTAATGTAGATGCCTGTCTAGAGGTAGATACTGAGCGCTTTATGAAGCTGTTTTATGACCTGATATGAACTACCTACATAAAAGATAAGATTGGATGAAGTCAGTTTATACCGTTGTCAATTCAAAGGTAAAATCTGGCTTTTCCGTCTAGTAAAAAGCCAGATTGTCTTAAAGAAACACTGCTGGCGAAATATTAAAAAACCTTCCTAGTTCCTTAGCTTGAGTTTTACTAATACTTCTTTTGCCATTTATGACCTCTGAGGCAATGCCTTTGGATTTAAAAATACCTATTAGATCTTTCTGTTTTAGATTTTGTCCTTTTATCAATTCATCCAAAATCTCATAAGGCGTTGCCTGTTTAAGTTGGTAGTGCTGATTTTCAAAATTTTCTACCAGTGATACCAATAAATCTAATAGATGTTCCTCTTCTGGGGAAATATTCTCACCCAAATTCATGAGATTCTCGATCACAGACAAAAAAAACTCATTTTCCTCTTCTGTGCGAATTACTTGTGGTTGAATATCCGCAAGCAATTTACCGTATATCTTTTTGTCTAATACAGAGTTCAAGTTTTCCATCTACCTTTATCGTAATCTGAATGAGTCAAAATATTTTTAATGAAAATTGTTTTACTGCGAAAATTGATACTGACAATCAACCTGTAATCATTGCCTTTGATATTAAAAACAACATATTTACCTACTAAATCAGCTGAAGGGTACGTTTTCTTAACCTCAGCTAAATTACTCCACTCTGCCTCTTTTGCTACTCGATACCAGGAATCAAGAGGAGTTTCAGATTGAGGATGCTTTTGTGAGAAGTCTTTAAGTGCCTTGCGACTAATGATATGCATCTACTGCACAATAAAATAACTGTATTCATACCTATTAACTTTGATAATCTACTAATATGATATCTACAATGTTCTCAAAATGAGAACCAAGCGTCAATGAGTAAAAACTGGCAAATTACCACTTAATATAAAAATTACTATTTGTCAAGGGCATAATTTTGTCCTTTACACTGCTTAACAAAAAATTCGTCCCTCGAAGGTAGTGAAAATTAAGCTAGTGTTCGGTGAAATTTACCTAAATTAAACGGTAAATCAGTGGTTTGAGAGTATGACAGTGTTTTTTTACACACAACAAACCCATCATATATCTATATAGATTTTTTCATTGTCAACTAAATAGGTCAATTCTCACAGTAAATGAGAATATTCTCAACAATCGCCCTAATGTAAAGTTAAGATACAAATGATTGATTATCAATTAAAAACGGATTACTAGGGAATAATTGTTTGTGCTTATCACAGCCTGGAAGCAGAAAGGCAAGAGGCAGAGTACAGAAGATTTATTCTTATAGCAGTAAGAGCAATCCAAAAGAATAATTTCCCTTATCTCCCCCTCTCCCTAACTATGACTCGAAGTTCTTTTTTGGTTTCTCGACGAGGGTCCAGAAATAGCGGTCTGGGGCAATGAAGGAGAAGCTGCGTTCACCGAACTCATTGACCATAACCGGTGTGAGCTTCTGAGCACTGCTTTGATCCACTCGCCTGTAGTAGTCGTCGATATCCCGCACAAGATAGGTATAGAGCGAGAAACCGAGACTTCCAGGACGGGAAAGCTCATGCAAATCTTCGACCGGAAGCACTTCGGGGTATCGAACGACCTTGAGCCTACCAGAGCGAACCTTTTGCAAGTCCTGATTGCTGGAGCGAGGATCGTCGAAGTTGGCAGTATAGTACTTCTCACCAGGACCAATCTGGAAAATCTCCCGTCCACTCAAAGTTTCTTCGTAGGTACTCACCCACTCTTCCTCGTTAAAGCGTAATAGACCGAGTACTTGGTCGTAAAAGTTCAGGACCTGGTTGCTATCATCTTGAATAATGATTCCCACATGGGTAAACTGGCTACTGAGCAAGGGCGCGCTGGGATTGATCTGACCGTAATCAGGCAGCTGATAGTTGTAACGCTGAAACAAAAATTGACGTGTTTGGGGGCGAATCAGCATCAGCTCTCGAACCCCTCGCGGTTGAGAAGCAAAGGGTTGGAACTTTTGGTCAGTATTGTAGATTACGTCCCACATTGGACCAGAGAAGTAGATCTCTTGTCCCTCAGCTTTGGCAAGCTCAGCATGATTAGCAATACCGAGAACATCTTCAGTTAGGATCGCCCCCCAACGATTACCGAGGGTCCGCATCTGGCACAGGCCTAGTCCCTCATTAAGGGGCTGATCCCAAACCATAACGCGAATCAGACCATGATCACAATCTTGGTGATGCAAGCGGATCGAGGAGAGCTGTGACCTAACACCATACAGAGTCTCAGCTTGCTCTGCTCCCAAGGAACCGCGCTCGATCGCATGGTAACCAAATTGCTCCCAGTATGCGAGCATCGAATCAGAGTCACGGGTGCCGATGCCAACTTCGTAGATGCCACCAATTTCCCCCATCGGTGGTTCCGACTCAGCAACGCCGCCTGCCGATGAGATAGGTTGTACAGTTTGGTTTTTCAACATTACTTATTACATAGGGTTTGCTGAATAAGTCTCTGGTAAAGAGAGGGAATAGGGAATAGGGAATAGGGAATAGTTCTAAGCCTGATTATCTATGATCAGCTCCGAGATTTTCCTATTAAGTGCAAAGATTTTTAGCCATTGGATGCTATAACCTTGCACTTGTAAGCGTCAAACAAGGCTCACCCATCCAAGTCTTGCATACCTTCTAGATTAATTCAGCAAGCCCTAAATCGCCCATCAGTGAATTTGTAGTTAGGTAGTTCCAAAACAAAGTTTGACAAAAGCCTAGAACGGTTATATTTTAAAAAATGCAAGTCTATGCCTGAAAATTTCTGAAGATAATGGCTACATCCGAAAAAAAGTGCCCAGCTTTAAGCTACAAAATCAGTTGTCATGAGTGTTTTCAAGTAAATAATGAGTGGCACCTAGATAGATTGTTAAAAGATTTAGCGAAAGTTAAAGCTGAGCAAGATTTTGAGGATGGAAAGATTAGAGATAAACTGGAAACTAGAGAGCTTTCTCTTCACCAAATCTGTTGGCTTTGTTTACTGCTTTTTGGCTTCAGTGTTGAAGAAATTGAAGCTAAACTTAAGAGGAGGCAACTCAGAGCTGATTTGTCCAGAACCTTGTTTAAATATTCTGAAAGAATCACAAAAAAAAAATTAATAATTGGGCACAATTTAGACTTTATATTGAAAGATGCGGTTATAGAAAAGGAAGACCTATAGAAGAAGAAGTATTAGAAATTAATCTTTCTGTTAAAATTCCTAGGAATAGTTCTAATCAATATCTTGAAGAGATAGTTAATCAAATTAATCAAATTATCGGTAAGGGTAAGGTGAAACTTTTGGAAAGTTATGAAGAAGGAAAAACAGTTGATGAACAATAATTACGTGAGTGATAATGAAGACAAAAATGCTGTACTAGTATTAGAAGGCAATTACCAACAATTTGAACAGCTTCAAACTCTGTTTGAATCAGGTGAATTAGAAAAAATGCTCGGCATTCCCGTATTAGAATTACAGGTAATTTCTCAACACAAAAATCTTGATTCCGTTTCCTCAAAGAAAAGTTCAACTTCCACAACTCTATTGCCATTAACTACTGAGATAGGGAAGAAAGCGCTTAACTTAAGGCAATGGTTTCAAAATAATTTTGACCCAGATTGGGAATTCTTCCCAGTTGTTGCACCAGTTGCCTATAGGTCTGTTAATGATGAAATACCTGCTGAAGCTATTATTCGCGCAAAACAAATTAACTTAGGTGATGCTGTCACCCTGGCACTTGTAATTAGTCTATCTCCACCAAATGAGGATGGTGAAGTTGAGATTATTATCAAAATTTGTCCCTGTGGGTTGACAAAGCATTTGCCGCAGGGGTTAACAATTACGGTATTCGATGAATTAGATGATGTTTTTGAGGAGCTACAAGCGAACGAGAAAGATCCTTGGCTCGGACTACGATTCTATGCTAGTGAAGGTCAATTTAACATTAGATTAGTACTGCAAGAGGCAAGAGTAGAAGAAATATTTGAAATTTAAAAAACTCTGCCTAGAATTTTCATCTCTTTAAAGTAATTGGTAATGAGAGGTGAATAAAATAGGATCGTTAACACTATCCTATTTCACAATTTGCTTACCTTAGTATTCCCTAATCAGCAATACTACTTAGCCGATATAGGTAAAAAATTTGACGACATTAGTAAAGCTCCCAAATCCTTTCTTAAGAGCTATGTCTTTGCCGTTGATCTTGCCTGCTTGGGCAATGCGTATATCATCAGCAGATCCCTTGGGAAGTACAATGGCAATATGACCAGAGCCACCCGGTTTCCCTTTCACTGAGGCTAAAACGACCTGACCTTTTTTAGTCCTAGTCACTGCCTCGGGAGCTTTTACCTCCTGCCATTTATCTCCGCTATCTTCCATGAAGTAGTCGTAAAGATGTTCTGCACTGAAAGGTTTATTGGGGGGATTGTTCCCATAGATGGGATGGGGTGTATCATATGAACCAGCACTCCTACCATATCGACGTAAAGGCACTTCTAGTTGATCTAGTACATCAGCAACAAACCAGTTACAGAAAGTTTCTTTTCCTAGTTTTTCGTCAATGTCTCGTGGCAAGTAGTAGTCTTGGTCAGGGTTGACTTTTTCGACTGCATCAATAATGCGCTGACCGTCACCTACTGGTTGAGGTGCAGCTTGATCAAATTTACCTCCTAGAGCTTTCCAAGTCTGCGAACCTACTTCCCCATCTACGTAAAGATTAGCTTCTGTTTGAAATGCTTTGACAGCAGCCTGAGTCTTCTTTCCGAAGTCTCCATCTACAGTTCCGGCGTTAAAGCCCCTAGCATTGAGAACTTTTTGCAATGCTTTTACATCCTTTCCTTGGCTGTCGAGACGAAGAATTTCAGTGAGGGTAGGCAATTCAAAGCCTGAGTAAATTAAATTCCAAGCTTCTCCAAGTTCTTTTTGGTGGGGAATACGCCAAAGAGAAGAACCAGGATAATTATCTAAGTAGTCCTGAAGTTCACTAGCTGATGCAGGAGTATAGCCATACTTGGTTACCGTATCATCTTCTGAACCCCAAATAGGGAGAATCGGTTTAGTCAAACCTAGATGCTTGTGAGCATCCAAACAGTCTTTGACTTCCTCTGGAGTAGACTTTCTCCTCCATTTTTCAAAGTAAATCTGGGGAAAAGCCAAGTCACAATACTTATCAAGAACTTGCCAAGGAACATTGGGATGATTACGAGGATTGCCAAAACTGGTATATCCTAAAGTTCCCTTCTTGAGCAAAGAACGCAGAGCAGAAAGGAGCTTATCTACATGGAAGTGAGTGTTGGTTTGTTTAACTTCTTCTTCTACATCAACAACATACCCATCTAAACCACAATCAAGAGCTTTCTTAACTTTAGCTACCTGCTCATCAACATCAGCACTACCGTAGTGATACCCCCAGCCATAAACTTGAATGCCTTTAGATTTGAAGCTTTGAATGATTTCTAGCGAACATTGCCAATGCCAGAATGTGGGGTTAAGCTGACCATTATATTTGCCGTCAAAGACTTTTAAGTAAATGCGTTTCACTTTGGCTTTAACTAGCTTGTTTAGGTAATCACTATCAATCTGAGTGGTGTAAATTTTATGAGCCTTTAAGTAATGAATCCAAACACCATGGGGATGCTCTTCCCCATCTGAATCTTTGACTGAATCGGCATTTTTGACTAATAAATGTTCAACAAACTTGAGTTCCTCATCCTGGGTAACATAGCCCATATCTAAGTGAGCATGGTCAAGACCTGTTGTACTTCTCAACTGTTGTGCGGATTCAGCATACTCAAACCCTAAGCTACTAAGACCTTGCCTACGCTCACCTGGAGCAAATTTACGATCCAAGGCAACTCTGTAAACAGAGTTAAGAATATCCGTATTATTAACCAGACTTCCACCAATTTTTTGGATATCGATGGCTGTACCAAATCGATGGGTACTCAAGGCTTCTGGTTTGTTGCGATATAAGCTATGAAGAGGCGAACGATAACCACTACAAGTGATACTTTTACCTAACTTGCTTCTGAGTGCTTCTATTGCTTCTGCCAAGCGGATAGTAGCAATGGGAATATAGTAAGGAAAAGTCAGCCCTTTACTGATTTCTCCGCCAGACATAAACTCCTTAAGCTTAAAATGTTCTGCTAAACGTGTCTCCAACTCCTGTTCAGATTTAATGGCAAAGTAGTACCTCGGTAGCTTAATACCCCTCCCAATAGTTTGATTAGGTTTGAACTGTTTTAAACGAGGGTCGCTAGCGCTTCTGCTATCTATGACCTCAAACTCAATACCTGAAGGTGCTTTGATTTTCATAATGTCTCCCTATTGAAATCTAATTTGTTTATGGCGTTTTGCCTGTAATTGAATATTAGCTATCGTAGAATTATTTTGTAATACAACCTAGGTTGGTTTCGTAACACAACCTAGGTTGGTTGGGATGACAACTTCCCCGCGTCTCCGCGTCAGTCATAATTATGACCATTCAAGCGGAC
Organism: Symploca sp. SIO2E9; assembly: GCA_010692645.1. GTDB lineage: Bacteria > Cyanobacteriota > Cyanobacteriia > Cyanobacteriales > Coleofasciculaceae > SIO3C6. The sequence continues at coordinate 3,105 of JAAHGS010000118.1, read as the reverse complement.
ATGATATTATTAGGTCTTTCCGTTTTAGCTATGACTGGCACGGATAAAATCTTGCCAAGTCTTCGGTATTTCAGCAGAATTTTGGTAAATTACTGGTAACCAACTTGCATAGAGAAAATCCTTTTCCATACCTTGCAGCTTTTCCCTTGCTTCTCTGACAGCAAGATACAAGGATTTACCACCGGAAAAAGCTTGCAGAAAGTTTTTTAAAAACTCCTGTGCCACTACATCTGGCACTGGCTCCCGCATAAACACAACCTGGGGAATTGGTAAATCTGCCAACTGGCGTGCTAATCCCAAGCCATCACAGGAGTTGAAAATTGCTAAGTGCAAACCGCATTCAATGGCTTTTGCCAGAGCATTCCTCAGCTCTTCCAAGGTTAGCTGCTCTGTTTGATTGAGATTAATCACACCCGTACTGCCATTGACTATAGTTTCACTATGCCCAGAAAAACAAAGTATATCCCAACCTTGTTCATTCCACAGGTGCTGATTTAATTGAGTACGTTGTGGTTCTACCAAAAACTCTATCTCGGCATTGGGTAGTTTTTCTAACACCTCCCTGTCCTTTTCCAGATCAATTCCTTCACTATTACCCATAATGGCCAAGATTCTGACCTTATTTCTGGAAAATATCGATTTGGTTGTGCTTACTCCAGATTGCGAACTCCAGGCTACTTCTGCTTGGCGGTAACTATCAAAAAAATTCCATAAGTGCCAGGGTAAGCGTTGCAGTTCAATATTTTCTGTTTGAATGATCATCCTTATAGAATCGGATTCGTTAAGTTTTTGCCGCAGCGTATCAGCTATCTTGCGAAACCCTTCGCAGTTAAGCCAAGTATTGAAGTGCCTTTGCAAGTCTTGGCTGAGTTGATGCAGTTGTCTAGGTGAAATATCGGTCAAATTGTCTTTTGGACGCTTTAGTTGTCGGCTAGCCAGACTCTGATATCTATAGATTTTTTGCCACCGTTGATAGAGTTGAATAATTTCCGTTTCTAAAGGTAAGTTTCCTTGGCAGGAGGCAAGTAACTTCACATCTTCTAACCAAATTTGTGCCATCACCGATGGAAAACCTTGCTCCGCATCACGCGCCCCAATCATGAGGAACACTAACTTGTTCTGCTGTTGGTTTACAGGAGCAACTATTTCTGATGGACAAGGACTAATCGCGGTACCAATCATCTTTTCTAGCCGACTAATTTGATTGTCTTTTTCGGCTAGGAGTAATAACAAATGGTCTGTTGGTAAAGATTTGAGCTGATTATAGTTATCAAAATATTCTTTACTTAGTTCAGAGTGACCTGTTGCTTGTGAAGTTTCTAGTCTGAGTAGAAACTTATCTTTATTGTTTCCTCGTAGCTCCATTGCCACAATTTGCAAGTCTGCTTCTGGATTATTTTCTACTAGCTGTCTATAGGCAATGGCAATAGCACGGGAGTTAACTCCTTGGTTGTGGTAGAGGTCTAAGGTTTTGAGGATGGGAGTAATGAAGTCAGAAAACTCACTATCTTTAAATTTTTCTTCCCAATTGTCGGGTTTGCGATAGGGGTTAGGGTCATCTCTAGTTGGCTCTCGCATGAAAACATATTCGCATCTAACCCCGTGCAACTTAGTATCATTATTGATACCCCAGTCTTCAATAATTGCTGCTGTCAGGTTAGCACCAGTTAAATCTGTTTTGTCTAGCTGCACTTGTACCAACTTAGCTCTGAATAAATTAGCATTTTGCAAGTTAGCTTCACTGAGATCTGTACCTGTAAAGTTAACATCTGCCAAGTTAGCTCCAGCTAAGTTAACTCCTCTTAGGTTAAGGCGATTCAAGTTTTTTTGTCTTGCTTTTCGTGTAATCAGCAATTGCCTTACATCAGAGTTATTGAGGTAAGTTCCTCCCACTCTAGCTAGATGCAGTTTTTTGGCTTGATCAAAGCAAGTGCAAGTCAGATTCGCTTCTAAATTAGTATTTTTGAGTATTGCTCTGGTGAAATTGGCATTGGTTAGATCAGCATGTCGAAAACTAGTACCACCTGTCGCCGCCAAGGTAATCGCAATTCGACCTAGGGAGATATATCTATGATTTTCAGCTAAGGCTTGCCAAGCTATGTATGTAGGTAGTAAAGCGATCGCTATAACCATAGCAACAGCAACATTTACTGCCATAGTGTTTGGTGAAGTTAAAGCCGGAGTAACAGTAAAAATTACAACTACTGCCACAATTGCAGCTATAGCACCTACTCCAGCCATAGCTAGAGTCGTCGCGACAACAGCCGCTAAAACTACCAAGCTGAGTATTGGTCCTGCTCCAGCCACAGCACCATACCAAACTTCAGATGCTGTACCAGATTGAGCTACAGCTATAGATACTGCGCACACCCCGCCCACACCAACAAAGCCAATGGACGTTTCTAAACCTTGGCGAATAGTAATAATTGAAAAGAGAACCCATAATATTGCAATTACTACTATAGGTAACATGCCGTATTGTTCTATAGTTTCAGGAGTCAGCAAAGATGTAGCAGAAATACTAGCAAGGCCTAAAGTAACTCCAGAAAAAGCTGCTATAAGTATTAAGACCATTGCCAGAGCAATTTTTGAGGGATTTGGAAGTCCTGCTTTGGCACCACTGAAGTTTGTCCCTCTCAACTTAGCCAGTGTAAAATTTGTCCCTCGAATATCTGCCTCACTAAAATCTGCTCCTGAAAGATCCTGATTTTTGAAAGACTGACTTGTGAGATTGACACAGCGAAAGTTCCTTTCCCCTGCTGCGTATCTCTTTATAACCTCACTGGCTTTCATTCTGATTGACAAAGCATACGATCTGCCACAGCATAGCTCAGCACTTTCTCTCTCTACAATGCCAATGTCTGACCAAAAATATGGGATTCAAGCCCCGTCCTTCGCTTGACGGCTTTTTGTGGGAGCAATATTGATAAACAATGGGATTGATAGTAGAATATTTTTAGCGGTAAAGCGCACATATGAAGACGAAGTAGGTCAAGCGGACTATTCGAGATCCGGAACCCTGGTAGTATAAATCCTAAATCTTGTACAAATGTGGGAATCGTTAGGCGAGAATTGGAAAAACATCGCTTCAAACGCCGCCGGACA
>JAAHGS010000117.1 GCA_010692645.1 Symploca sp. SIO2E9 | reverse complement strand
TACCCGCGTGTTTAGCTAGAGCGATTTTTTGGTTTGGAGCTCTGATTCTTAACTGAGTTTTGAATCCTAGTAACATTTGTTAGTCAATGTGATTATTTGTTAGCAAATCATTTACTGTTGATTAACCCACCGCATTAATGTCGGTTTTGACGGAACTTGGTTGCTGATGGGGATTGTGATGATCCTACTAAGTAACCGAGGCAGTTCTTGAAAGGGAGTTTGCTTAATGCCAATGCACTGACTGCATTGATTACACCCCCACCACTCTCAAGATTCCCAATCATCCTCCTCTAATTTCTTCTCAAGTTGAGAAATTGCCAACTTAATCACCTGCCCCACCGCTGCTTCCGTTTCTTTATCCAGTGCAGCTTGCAGATGCTCTAAAGCCGTAGAATCACCAAGTTTCATCAAGGCTATAGCAGCAGTTTTTCTCACTTCCGAGTCAGTATCTCGCAAACATAGTATCAACTCAGGAACTGCTGATAGTTGCTCTAACTTACTCAAAGCAGCAGCAGCTTCAATACGCACTGCCGGAGCAGTATCAGTCAGTGAGGAAATCAAGAGATTGAAGCCTTGCTTATCACCTCGTTCTTGCACCAGACTAGCGATCGCACCTACTGAAGCACAACGAACCTCAGCAGAATCAGAAGCGATCGCTCGGTATAAATGTTCTGCTGCTTCTGCTCCAATAAACGCCAATGCCCAAGCCACATGTCCTTTAGCACTTTCTGGATGCTCTGGCGATGCTAAAATTTCCAGCAAGGCTGGTACTGCTGCTTCACCCATCCTTGCCAGTGCTCCGACTGACGAACCTTTGACTACCGTATCCTCATCATTGAGAAGAGCATGGATCAAAGCTGGAATAGCACTCGAGTCACCAATTAGAGCTAAAGTTTTGGCGCAGGTTCGCCGCACAACTGGGTTGGGATGATTTGCCAGACTCTCCACTAAGAAAGGGGTAGCAGGCTCACCAATTTCACCCAATGTCTCTGCTAGGGTCAGTCTTACCATACCCCGCGAATCTGCAAAACCCTCAACCATATGTTTGAGAAGCTGATGGTCATTGGGGTCAAAAGCAAGCAGGTCAATTTGCTCAGTGACTTTCTGGAGTAGGGCATCTATCTGGGCGTGGGTTAGCAAGATCGAATTATTCCCGGATCGATAGGCTAATTATATAACAGAAAAAATGAAAAAAACTCCTAATCAGTACATTTGTCGGGTGTCCCTATTGTACTCTTGTCTAAGGTCGGGACTCTTCTAGCCCCCAAACATTCCACTAGTTAATATTACTGAGCAATGGATAAACGCTTTTTTAATTTATTTCCTGGCTTGACAGAAGAGAAAGCCATCGAGCTTTTAAAAACACCTCTAGAGCAACTCGAAGATAAATCGGATCGCTATCTAGCTGCTTCCCATCTGATTAACTTTCCTAGCGAGCGGTCAATCAATGCTTTGATTGCAGCTGTTCAAGACCAAGATCCAGTACTCGACAACTGCATTGCTCGGCGCAAGGCAGTGGAAAGTTTAGGGCGACTGAAAGCATCAGCGGCGCTACCAGTGATTCGGTCTTGTTTAGCTGAGCAAGATTGTTACACTGTGGAAAATGCTGTATGGGCGATTGGCGAGATTGGTACCGAAGATGAGGAAATTTTAGAAGAAATTGCTCAGTTACTGGAAAAACCTGGTCAGAGTTATCGCTTAATTATCCAAGTTCTGGCTAAACTAGGCTACAAGCCAGCATTGGATAGGATTAAGAAGTTTACCAAATCAGATGATCTACCAATCGCTAGTGCTGCGATCGCAACTGTATGCCGTCTCAGTGGCGATCGCACCGAGATGGATAAGGTAGTAGAATTACTACAACACTCCAGCGTCAATGCTCGAAGAGGCTGCATTCAAGACCTCATTGATGCTCAGCACTACGAAGCCATTCCCCAGATTGTTCGCTGCCCCGTTTCTCTAGTCTTTCGCCTGCGGGCAATTCGACTCTTAGCTGAACAGGGAGTGCCTACAGGATACCTCACCTTCGAGGAAATAGAGCCTTGTCTGGATCAAGTAATTCGCGATCATCCTGTAGACCTAGAGTTAGTACATGAATATGACCAAAAGCCCTCTCTAGAATTTGTTATTAGCGAGTTGTACCATACAGATTTTGGACGCTGTTACCTGGCAAGCAAAACCCTCCTCGATGTGTATCCAGATGCAGCTGGTGAAGCGCTAATGGCGACCTTTGCAGACAAAGCCCATAATGATTACGGTGCTCACTATCATGTTGTCAAACTCTTAGGCTGGCTTAAATATGCCCCTGGCTATGACTTGCTGGTGGAAGCCCTGCACAACAAGGCTCCTCAGTTTCAAAAATCCCGTGCTGCTGCGGCAATTGCCCTTGGAAATTTAGGTGATCAGCGGGCGATTCCCCAAATCAAGGCTTGCTTGGAAACGCCAATTTTTGACCTGAAATATGCAAGTTTAATGTCATTAGAGCAGTTAGGGGATAACACTGGTAGTGAAATTGCTGCTAATGATTCAGATTGGCTATTGAGGGCAAAAGCAGCAAAAACCGTAGACCACTTGGCTAGCAACTCCCAATCTTAAGAGTCTGTTGAGGATTTATGACTTTTTGTTACTTTGTTTTTAATAAATGAGACTGAGGTATCAACCATCTCCTATCTTCTAGATCGGCTGGTCAACTGATTGATGACGAGTCAGATAGTGAAGTCCTTGTTGTTGATAAGGAGATTTTAATGCTTGACGCTTTTTCAAGAGCCGTAATTGGTGCCGATTCCAAAGGTTCCTTTGTTGGTGGTGATGAGCTCGATTCACTCAAAGCCTTTATTGCTGATGGTAACAAGCGCCTCGATGCAGTGAACTTTATTGCTAGTAATGCAAGCTGCATCGTTACTGATGCTGTTTCTGGCATCTGCTGCGAAAGCCCTGGCTTGACTTCCCCTGGTGGTGGTGTCTACAACACCCGCAAAATGGCTGCTTGCCTACGTGACGGTGAAATCATTCTCCGCTACATCTGCTACGCCCTCGCAGCTGGAGATGCTTCCGTACTCAAGGACCGCTGCTTAAATGGTCTCAAAGAGACTTACGCTGCACTGGGTGTTCCCACAGGTAATACTGCTCGTGCCGTAGGCATTATGAAGGCTGCTGCTGTTGCTTTTGTTGGCAACACTGCTTCCAAGCGTAAGATGAACGTTACTGAGGATCCCGCAGCTTGCAAATCCTTGGTTGCAGAAGCCGCTAGCTACTTCGACCTTGTAACTTCTGCAATTAGCTAGTCTTCTAAAAGGGTTGAAATTTCACTGGCACTGTCACCAAATTAATTTGCAAAGAGGAAATATTTAAGTTATGAAATCAGTTTTGACCACTACTCTGGCTTCAGCTGACCTAGAGGGTCGGTTTCCTAGCGGCTCTGATCTAGAGTCTATCTCTGGTAACATCCAACGTGCTGACGCTCGCCTAGAAGCTGCAGGAAAGCTAGCATCTAACTATGAAGCTGTGGCTAAAGAAGCTGTTGATGCAATTTATGCAAAGTTCCCTGATGGCAGTGGTCTTGACATCGACAAGACTGTTCAGAAAGAAAAGTGCATGCGGGATGTAGTTCACTACTTGCGTTTGATCAACTACTGCCTGATTGTTGGTGGTACTGGTCCTTTGGATGAGTGGGGAATTGCTGGGGCTCGCGAAGTTTACAAAGCTTTGGCAATTAATACTTCTACCTATGTAACTGGCTTGACCAAAATTCGCGATCGCCTTTGCACCCCTCGTGATATGTCTGTCCAAGCAGCCACAGAATTGACTGGTTATCTCGACTACTTGATCAACGCTATGTCCTAATGACAGCGTCGTTAAATAGCTATTAGTAATCAGCTAATCAGCACATCGTACTCTAGGGAACTCTAACAACCTTGCTTTGCCTGCAAAGGTAGGGTTGGTTGTGAAGGGTTCCCTAAGTCTTGTTAAGAGTATTTCTAGATCACGCTATCTTTAGACATACAGCGGTTTTCAATTGGGTGAGGTACTTTCGTTATAGGTTTTAGGGAGCAGGGAACAGGGAAAAAATCCTGTGTACCTCATAGTTATGAAAAACGCTGTATAGGCTGTATAGATATCATCTCAGTTCTAAAAAACCAAAAAAAATTCTCAAGATATCTTGAATATTAAGGATTATTACTTTGTTTTTAATAAATGAGACTGAGGTATCAACCATCTCCTATCTTCAATATCGACTAGTCAACTGATTGATGACCAGTCAGATATTGAAGTTCTTGTTATTGATAAGGAGATTTTAATGCTTGACGCTTTTTCAAGAGCTGTAGTTGGTGCCGATTCTAAAGGTGCATTTGTTGGTGGTACTGAACTCGATTCCCTGAAACAATTTATTGAAGCAGGTAATCGTCGTCTTGACGCCGTAAACTTTATCGCCAGCAATGCTAGCTGTATTGTTTCTGATGCTGTTGCAGGCATCTGCTGCGAAAACCCTGGCATGACTGCCCCAGGTGGCGGTGTCTACACCAACCGCAAAATGGCTGCTTGCCTGCGCGATGGCGAAATCATTCTGCGCTACATCACCTACGCTCTCCTCACTGGAGATGCTTCCGTACTCAATGACCGCTGCTTAAACGGTCTTAAGGAAACTTACTCGGCACTCGGTGTGCCCGCAGGTAATGCTGCCCGTGCCGTCAACATCATGAAGGCAGCTGCTGTCGCTTTTGTCGGCAACACCGCTTCCCAGCGCAAAATGAATGTTACAGAAAATCCAGCAGCTTGCCAATCCTTGGTTGCAGAAACTGCTAGCTACTTCGACACAGCAGTTGCAGCAATCAGCTAGTCTAAACCCTAAGAAGCATTTGGCTCGAACTAACACTTTTACCGAAATTAATTTGACACAGGAGATATCTTAAGTTATGAAATCAGTGTTGACCACGACTGTTGCTGCTGCTGACTTGGCAGGTAGGTTTCCCAGTGGTTCTGACCTAGAGTCGGTTCAAGGTAATATCCAACGGGCTGGCGCTCGCTTAGAGGCAGCGGAGAAGCTAGCATCCAACTACGAAGCAGTGGCTAAGGAAGCAGTAGATGCAGTTTATGCCGAGTTTCCTCAAGGAGTAAGCCCGAAGGTAGATCCTCAAGTGCGCAAGGATAAGTGCATGCGGGATGTGATTACCTACCTGCGTTTGATCAACTACTGCTTGGTAGTAGGTGGTACTGGTCCATTGGATGAATGGGGAATTGCTGGAGCTCGTGAAGTCTACCGCGCCTTAGGGATTAATACCGGTGGCTATATTGCGGCTTTTAGCAAGATTCGTGATCGTCTGTGCTCTCCCCGGGATATGTCAGCTCAAGCAGCTACAGAATTGACTACTTATCTAGACTACCTAATCAACTCCATGTCCTAGTGAGAGTGCCGTAAACTTCGGCAAGTGATTGGGTTAAGTAAGCTTTAGGGGACTCTGTTGCAAATTGCTTTGCCAGGAAAGGTTAAGTAGTCTGCCAAGAGTCCCTTAAGTTTTGTTAAAGGGGAAGTTTTTGAGGGCAAAACTATGACTACTACTAATGATGTGAACGAGGCTTTATTGCTGGCAACGAAAGAAGGTGACTTAGAGGCTGTCAAGTCTCTACTAGCACAAGGCGCTGATGTTAATACTAAGGATAAAGAAAACGCAACCCCTCTGATGCGCTCTGTATCTCGGAATTACATCGAGATTGTGAAGATTTTGCTAGAAAAAGGGGCTGATGTGAATGCTAAAAATGATTGGGATTATACGCCATTGAGGTATGCCACTAAACTCAATTTAGCAGAGATGGAAAAACTACTTAGAGATGCTGGGGCTACTAATTGAGGAAAGTGGTTAACTCAACATTTTTCCCCTTACCAACCCTGATTTACTGATGAGCGCAGATATCAATAGTGAGTTAATAGAGGCGGCAAAAGCTGGTCACATCGATGTGGTGCAAACCTTAATTGCCCAAGGCGTTGGTGTTGATGTCAAAGATAACCTCTTTGGTAGGACAGCTTTGATGTGGGCAGCGCGGCAAGGGCAAACTGCTACTGTAAAAATTTTGTTAGAACAAGGTGCCGAGGCGAATGCTACAGACAAATATGGCGGCACGACATTGCAGGCGGCAGCTTCCTTAGGTCACACTGAGGCAGTGAAAGCGTTGCTAGAAGGAGGGGCAGATTTAAATACTCAAGATGGACAGGGCTGGAGCGCCTTGATGATGGCAGGTGCTCATGGTCATGCTGATACTGTGCAAGTCTTGTTAGAGGGAGGGGCGGATTTAAATGCTAAGGATGAGCAGGGCTGGAGTGTCTTGATGATGGCATTAAACCGAAAGCAGACACACGTTGTAGAATTACTCAAGCAGGTAGGGGCTAGTCACTGAAAGCCGAATATGGACACTACATTTTTAAATTTATTTCCAGGGTTAACTGAAGACAAAGCGATTGAAATATTAGAGACGCCTTTAGAACAACTCAAGGATAAGTACCACCGCTACATTGCTGCTGCTCATTTGGTTAACTTTCCCACAGAACGCTCAATCAAGGCTCTAATCGAAGTTTTACAAGAGTCAAACCCAGCGCGGGAAAATCGCCAAGCTCAGCGCAAAGCAATCGAATCCTTAGGACGTTTAAAAGTTGTCAAGGCTCTAGAAGTAATTCGACCTTTTTTAGCAGATAAGGATTGCTACACGGTGGAAAATACGGTTTGGGCAATTGGAGAGATTGGTACTCAAAATCAAGGGATTCTTGAAGAGATTGCCCAACTGCTGGAGAAAGAAGGGCAAATTCATCGGGTGATGATCCAGACTCTGGCGAAACTTAACTACAAACCAGCGCTGAGTAGGATTGCTAAATTTACTGAATCTGATGATAGCGCGATCGCTTGCGCTGCGATCGCAGCAGTATGTAAATTATCAGGCGATCGCACTCAACTAGATCGAGTCGTCACTTTCTTAAAGGAGCAAAATATCCACGCCCGTAGGGGAGTAATTCAAGACTTGATGGATCTAAAACACTATCAGGCAATTCCTCAGATTGCAACAGCACCCGTTTCCCAATCGATGCGCTTGCGGGGAATGCGGTTTTTAGCAGATGAGGGGATTGCTCAAGGAAAGCTCAACTTTGAGGAGATTGAGCCGAGTTTTGATCTGGCAGTCTGGGATCATCCGCAGGATCTAAATATGGTTTATCAGTATTATCAAAAGCCAGACCTGTCGAGAGTAATCAACAACCTCTACAATACCAATTTTGGCTATTGTTATCTGGCATCCAAGGCAATGCTGGAGTTATATCCAGACGCAGGCGAAGCCCTTGAGCAATCTTTTCACGAAAATGCTAAGGAAGATTACGGCGCTCACTACCATATCATCAAACTGTTTGGCTGGCTGAAATATGCGCCTACTTACGACCTATTTGTTGATACACTGATTAATTTAGGAGCCAAGTTTGTTAAATCCAGAATTGCTGCTGCGATATCCCTAGGTTATTTAGGTGATCAGCGAGCTATTCCTCATTTAAAAGCTTGCCTGGAAACTCCTATTTGGAAATTGCAATATGCTTGCCTACTAGCCTTAGACTATTTAGGGGACGATAGTGGTCGTAAGATGTGTGTTAATGATTCAGATTGGCTAGTGCGGGCTAAGGCAAATAGTTCTAAGCGATTGGTTTCATCCGATAGTCACTGAAATCCTCCTGAAACTGACTCCCCTAATTGACACTCCCATCGCTAAAAGCGAGGGATTCTTCCTTCAATCAGCGAACTTAGTATCTTGACTTTCATCAAGACACAAGAGGCTCATCTGTCCAGAAGCGTTTATCCAGTACTGTGACTGGAATGTTCCCGCATGCCCTGCGGTACGTAGTCCTAACTTGAGAATGTTTTTTGCGGCATTTTCGTCACGGTCTAACACCGTCCCACAAACACATTTATGGGTGCGAGTGCTGAGAGACTTTTTAACAGTTGTGCCGCAATTAGAACAGTTCTGGCTGGTGTAGTGAGGAGGTACAGCAACTGTTACAGTGCCAAATACTTTCCCAAAATACTCTAACCAAGTCCTCAACTGTGTCCAGCTAGCATCAGAAATAGATTTAGCTAGCTTGTGATTTTTAACCATATTGCGCACTTTCAAGTCCTCGTAGGCCACCAAGTCGTTAGACCGGACTACGCACAATGCACTCTTAACCGCAAAGTCTTTACGCTGCCTACTTACCTTAAGGTGCTTTCTTGCAAGCTTTTGCTTAGCTTTCTTATAGCTACTCGACTGAGTAGAGTTCTTCTTGAACTTTCGAGAGACTCGTTTTTGCAGGCGTTTAAGAGCCTTTTGAGACTTTCTCAGATACTTGGGATTATCAATCTTGTTGCCATCTGAGTCTGTATAGAAAGCTGAAATACCAACATCAAGCCCTACAGTTTTACCCGTTGGTTGTCTCTCCTCAGTCCTGTCAAAATCAATGCAGAACTGGACATAAAATCCATCAGCTCTGCGTACTACTCTAACTCGTTTGATTTGCTCTAATTGGTAGTAGTTCAAGTCTCGACTAGCGTACAGCTTGAACTTACCAGCTTTAAATCCATCAGTGAAGGTTATTGTGTCTCTATTTTTAGAGAGTTTCCATCCCGTCACTTTGTACTCAACAGAACCGTGTAATGGTCTATTTTTCTTGTACTTGGGATACCCTTTCTTCCCTGGTATCTGTTTTTTGCAATTATCAAAGAATCTGGAAATAGCTGCCCAAGTACGTTCTGCCATAGCTTGACGGGCTTGTGAGTTAAGTTTTTTAGCCCAAGGAAAGTCAGCATTTTTAGCCAGTCGAGTGACGTACTTATATAAGTCATAGCGACTTTTGGCGTTACCATCTTCCCAAAAACGAAGACAAGAATTGCGAATAAACAAACCAGTACGAACGGCTTCGTTTAACCTTTCATACTGATGTTGATTACCTTTTAACTTAGCTTCGTAGACTATCATTTATCACCAACACGCCATGATAAAATCATAGCATAGATGCTCTCCACTGGCAATTCATCCCATCGCTAAAAGCGAGGGCATTCTTGCCGGACTAGGTAAAGCTTTCATCTTTAAACCGCTGACAACCAAGACTCTGTGCAGTATTGTTGCGGGTAAAAGTATTCCAAGTACCCAACTCTCTACCAGGACGATTGCAAAGCATAGCTCTGGTTTCTTCACTTAGTCCTTGCACAAGTGTAAAATCAGCTCCGGCAATGCTCTGTAAGTTTTCCAAGCTCGCCCCACTCAAGTCTGCAGCCCGTAAATCCGCCCCCTGCAACTCCGCGTTATTGAGTCGGGCATGACGCAAAAAAGCCCCCGTCAAATAAGCCTTCTGCAGGCTGGCACTGCTCAAAGCTGCTCCCTCTAAATTAGCACCAGTTAAATCAGCTCCACTCAAGTAGGCTCCTCGTAGGTTAGCTCCTCGCAAATCAGCTCCCCTAAGATTAGCTGTATTCAGATAAGCCCCGCTCAGATTGGCTCCTGGTCCTACTGCTCCAGAATTTTTATAAGCATATCCTTCCGGCCAAATTGTTTCAGCATCATAGTAAGCAACTTGCAGCTTGGCTCCCTCTAAGTTGGCACCAGCTAGATTAGCCTGGTGCAATTGAGTGCGGTTCAAATAGCTATCTTGCAAGTCAGCACTACTTAAGTTAGCTCCTTGTAGATTAGCTCCCCGTAAATCAGCACCCCTGAGGTTTGCCTCACTCAAATTAGCCCCACTTAAATTAGCCCTACTTAAGTTAACTCCACTAAGATTAACTTGGGACAAATCCATCTGACTGAGATCGACATCCTGTAGATCAACACCTGCAAAACTTTGTCCTTGCTGGAGGAACTGTAAAATCTCGGTGGGTGAATGGGTCTGAGGCATTTGTAGAGTGCGATCGCTAATGGTCATCTATTGTTTCTTCAGATTCGTCTATTATAGGACTTTGAGCAAAACCCCCGTCTTTCAAGCGCCAAACTTAATGGCTCAAAATCCTTGCACTTAATAGGAAAATCTCGGAGCTGATCATGGATAATCAAGCTTAGAACTATCGGCTTTTCCCTACTCCCTGCTCCCTGCTCCCTGCTCCCTCTCCTTACCTCCAGACTTATTCAGCAAACCCTAATTAGACTTCTGAGGTTTCAGAAAAGATGCAACTCATACCGCCCATGACAATGATGGATTTCTTTCGCAAGAGCGAGGGAACTTGGTTTTCAGAACGAACCGTACATCATTTTGACTCAGTTGCTGATGAGTCGGGACAATCTAATCTAATTATTCGGGTTTTGGAAAAGGAACACCCCAGAGTCAAAGAAGTTTGTGAACTGCAAAAAGTTGATCCAGCTTTAGCCACTGGTGGCGCTATTTTTATGTGGCAGGAAAACCTAGAGTCAGATGAACCTAACCCCGATTATGGGGCAGTTTTAGTGGACATTCCTGACACCAAAAATACTCGCTCTGGAAAATTCCTGCGCAATCGCGGCTATGTGGAAGGGATTCCGGTGGTTTGTCGTTACCGATTTGCACCAGATGGAGTATTGACAATAGAGACCGAATATGAGAGGAATCAAGGTCAGGAACGGTGCTGGTTTATTACAGATGACTTTCGCGTGCGCGTCACTACTGTAAGGATGATGAATGGAGTTAACCTCATGGGTTATTGTTCTGAGCGTCGCTGTGTTCCCCCTGACAGATTAGAGCAAATGCTTCAACAGAATCGTGTTAGAGCAGAAGCTGCCCACTAAAGAGAGGGGGGGGATGGGGGTGAGCGAAAAAAGGCGTGGGGAAATTAAGTAATCAGACGCGGAGACGCGGAGACGCGGAGACGCGGAGACGCGGAGACGCGGAGACGCAGAGACGCGGAGAATTCAAGTCCCACACAAAATTTCGTTCACCCGGGGGATGGGGAGATAATTTTGATCAACCATTCACCATTGAGGCTAACTAGAAAAATTACGATTGCGCCACTTATTTAAGTAAGTTTCTCCAATGCTGGCGTAACGCCTTAACTGGGCAATTTCTTGTTGTAGCGCAGCGTTTATTTCTGTCTGTTCAGCTAATTTATTTTGCAGCAATGCTTCAGTTTCTTGCAGAGACGCCTGTAGGGAAGCTTTGCTCTCAAGTTGCTGTTGAAGTTGTGTCTTTATCTGTGCTTGCACTTGCAGTTTCTGTTCTAGGGATTGTAATTTTTCTTTCTCTATCTGCTGTTGAGTATTTTGTGTTTCTAGTTGTGCCTGTAGTTGACTAATCTGTTGCCCAAGAGCGGTAATTTCTTGTGTCTGCTGTTGGTATTGCTGCTGTAAGGAGTTATATTTTTTTTGTTGGGCAGTTTGACTTTCTAGGTGAGCTTGCAGTTGAGATAGTTGTTGGTCTCGCAGTTGAGATAGTTGCTGTTGGAGTTGTGCATTCTCTTGTTGTTGCCCTTGCAGACTCTGCTGTAGAGATTGGGATTTTTCTCGCTCGGCTTGGTGCTGAGTAGTCTTGGTTTCTAGTTGCTGCTGTAGCTGACTAATCTGTTGCCCGAGAGCATTAATTTCTGCTGTCTGCTGTTGGTATCGCTGCTCTAAGGAGTTATAATTTTCTTGCTGACTCTGCTGCTGGGCAATTTGAGCTTCGAGACTAACTCGCAGTTGAGATAGTTGCTGTTGTAGTTCGGAATTGGCTTGTTGTTGCCCTTGCAGATTCTGCTGTAGGGATTGAGATTTTTCTTGTTCGGCCTGATGCTGAGTAGTCTTGGTTTCCAGTTGCTGCTGTAGTTGACCAATTTGTTGCCCAAGAGTGATAATTTCTGCTGTCTGCTGTTGGTATCGCTGCTCTAAGGAGTTATAGTTTTCTTGCTGGCTTTGCTGCTGGGCGCTGTGAGCTTCTAGAGTAACTTGCAGTTGAGATAGTTGCTGTTGTAGTTCGGAATTGGCTTGTTGTTGCCCTTGCAGATTCTGTTGTAGAGATTGGGATTTTTCTTGTTCGGCTTGATGCTGAGTAGTCTTGGTTTCCAGCTGCTGCTGTAGTTGACTAATTTGTTGCCCAAGAGTGATAATTTCTTCTGTCTGCTGTTGGTATTGCTGCTCTAAGGAGTTATAGTTTTCTTGCTGGCTTTGCTGCTGGGTGCTTTGAGCTTCGAGACTAACTCGCAGTTGAGATAGTTGCTGTTGTAGTTCGGAATTGGTTTGTTGTTGCCCTTGCAGATTCTGCTGTAGAGATTGGGATTTTTCTTGCTCGGCTTGGTGCTGAGTAGTCTTGGTTTCTAGTTGCTGCTGTAGCTGACTAATCTGTTGCCCGAGAGCATTAATTTCTGCTGTCTGCTGTTGGTATTGCTGCTCTAAGGAGTCGTAGTTTTCTTGCTGGCTTTGCTGCTGGGTGCTTTGAGCTTCGAGACTAACTCGCAGTTGAGATAGTTGCTGTTGTAGTTCGGAATTGGTTTGTTGTTGCCCTTGCAGATTCTGCTGTAGAGATTGGGATTTTTCTTGCTCGGCTTGCTGCTGAGCCTTGCTACTATCTACTTCCTCTTGAAATCCAGTGATTTTTTGTTTTAGAGCAGTAATTTCCTCAGTTTGTTTTTGAGACTTCTTTTGCAAAGACTCATACTTTTCTGGTTCAACTCCCGATTGAGTTGTGGGACTTTCTGATTTTTTGTTTAACTGATCAATTTTCTGATTTAGTTCAGTAATTATCTGGGCTTGCTCTTGGGATTGCTGTTGTAAAGATTGATAATCTTCTGGCAATACACTCTCAACTGCCTGTTGCACATCTTGCTCATTAGCTTGCAGTTGAACTGAGACTACCTGCGTTTCTCTGCCTGCCTTCTCCTGTTGATCTGTTACTGTCTTCAAAGCTAATTTGATTTCGGCGCTATCACTAGATAGCGCGATCATACCCCTAACAAGGCGCTCAAGTAACTCAGAGCGAGATAGCCCAGCTTCTTTAGCCAGCGTACTCAAGGATTGAATACCCGTATTTGTAAGGGACAGCCCCATCTTGACTTTGGTGTTGTTTGAGTTCAAGTTGGGAGTGCCACGCTTTTTCTTCGACATTGGTATTTTGGTATTATCCTGGTGCTTATTGACTGGTACCAGCTTCAACAGACAAAAATCATCATTTCTAACCGCACGGTTTGGAGTTGGCAGCAATAACTAGAAGCTTTCCCTCCACCTGAAATCCGTGCTTGTGTTGCCAGCTATATATCCAGAATTACAATGCTAGCATGCTGACCACAATTGATCAAAGACTTGGTGCTGACAGGGGTGAGCGAAAAAAGGTGTGGGGGGTTTGGGATGACAACAGCCCACAAAGCTCGAAGCTTTACTTAATGGTAATTTTTGGGATTCTTACCAACGCTAGTTAACAAATCTATCCTGGTCGGATTTTAAGTAATAGGCAAGAAGTAATAATTAACAAGTGACAACAAAAACACTTATTACCTATTACTTATTACTTATTACTTATTACTTATTACTTAAATAGCTTACCCAGAAAAAGTACGACTGCGCCACTTATTCAAGCGTGCTTCTCCGATTACCGCCGAACGCTGTAAATCAGCAATTTTTTCTCTTAAATCGGCAATTTCTTTCTCTTGTTGGGCATACTGCTGTTGCAGGGCTTCATAAGTTCCTAATGGTTGAGAACTCTCCGCCATCTGGCTGGGGAATTGTCGGCTGGTGATTAAATCAGCAGCAGCGCCAGGAGAAGAACTGTAGGACTGCCACTTATTCAATTGTGAAGTTCCAATTGTTGCCAAAGGTCGCAACTCATCTAGCTGTTTGCTTAGAGTTTCAAGCAACTGAATCTGTTCCTGAAATTTAGCTTGCAAGTCTTGATAGGCTTTTTGTTGAGCCAGTTCTTCTTGTGTAGGACCTTCTGCTGACTGGAGCTTGATTTTGGGCTTGAGTACCTCTGTCAGCAACTTATCGATATCGGTTACTGGGGCTATTCCAGAAGGATTATTGTAAATAATCGGCTTACTTAAACGAGGATAATTCCCTGATACAAGGTCTTTATCACTACTAGAAACACTAGGTAATAGCTGGAACATGTTAGTAAACCCAAGCAGCTTTTTGCCAGTCTGGGTTTTGTAGCCCCGGTAAAAGGGTACAATGTTCTCTCCAAAGGCATCCTGGTACTCGTCGCTATCGATATAGGAATCAATATCAGCTTCATAACCCTTAGTATCCAGTATGCTGCTGTGATACTTCATCTCCGAGTAATCATCAGGGGCACGACCAAGCAGATGCTTGAAATTTAACTCGATTGAGCGGTAGCGGGGGCAATTATCGAAAAACCTCGACCTATACAATTGAGACTTAGCAACCTGACGCACAAACTCACGGACACTAATTTCGCCTAGCCTGATTTGTGATTCAGGAACAGCTAGGCGTTCGCTCTCCATAATATGGGCATTGCCCAAAACTTGTCGGTAGACAGCTCGGATTATATTCTCAATTTCCTCTTCCGAACGACCTAGCAACAACTCCAACGGCTCTTTATCTTCAAATGCTTGATACTGGTATTGCAATGCTTGATACTGGCGTTGAAATGCTAGGTCCTTTTCTGAAGGACCTCCCGCGCCTGCGTAAGTTCCCATTGAAGTTACTGGCTGAGAACTCTTGAGGTTTAATACATCAGCTAGTAATTTACTGACATCAGTCACCGCCAGAGAGGAGGGAACTTGTGAGAGTGGAATCATCACACTAGGGGTATTGGTGAAGATATACTTTTGTAGCCGAGAGGAAATGCCCCGAAAACTTGACTGATCACTACTAGCAGAGCCGCGCAGGAGTTGAAACAGGTGTGTAAATCCCACTAAATTCTTGCCTGTCCGAGTTTTATAGCCCCGATAATATGGAACTATATTTTCGCCAAAAGTGTTCATGTACTCATCGCTACCGACATAGGAATTGATCTCGGCTTCATAACCACTTTGATCCAGCAATTGGCTGTGAAAAGCTATCTCTTCATAGCTTTCAGGAGCGCGCCCGAGGAGATGCTTAAAATTCAACTCAATTAAGCGGGTGCGGGGGTAGTTGTTAACAAAACGGGAGCGGTAAAACTCGGAAATAGCCACTTGACGCACAAACTCGCGGATACTAATTTCTCCACGTTTAAGCTGTGACTCAGGGACAGTGAGCCGTTCACTTTCCATAACATGAGCATTGCCCAAGACTTGTCGGTAAACGCCTCTGATCAAGGTCTCTATTTCTCCTTGAGAAAGACCGACTCGCATTTCCAGAGGTTCTGTTTCTTCAAAGAAACTTATACCTAATTGTGATGCCTGAGTGAGTGTAGGATTATTAAAATTGCTAACAACCATTTAAACTATCTCCAAAATTGACAAATTAGTGCGGCTTAGCTCATGAACGCTCATCGAATCTGGTGTGGAAACTACCGTACTTAATCCAGTATTGTTTCAGTTTATGGTGAGGTGTATGCAAACTAGCTTTGGCTTGATACAAAATTACTTGTCGATGGTTTCCAATCCAAATTTTTTTAATGGGTTCAACACATATTAAAGTTCCTCCTAAACTCTTGACACATTCGTCAAATCTTTCTACTGTAGAAAACTCGACTGTCTCAAACACAAAAAAGTGACCGGAACAAATCAGATGTCTGCTCCTGATCCAGCACTGCATTTTTTTCTGGGCTTCTGGCGGTAGCATTTTTTGAGCGGTGCTGCTAACTAAAACTGATGCACTCATCCGATTCGAGCAGTAAATTTATAGGTTAGGTTCTTCTACAACTAGGCAAATTAAGTACCTATTACAATTTTCTCATACCTAAGCACTAAAGCTTGGTAATTCCTCAGCAAAACTTTGCCTTTTCTCAAATCGCAAAGGACCAGTTTCTGAACCCCAAACTTGTTGGTGGGTGTTAATATCCATTCCCATGTCCAAGCTCACCCAAGTATTTTCAGTTAATTCCACATCGCTCACTAGGTAGGTGGGAGTACCATTACGAGCAATCAAACAGCCGTTACCCGGTTCCACACCTCCCCGGAAGATTTCGCCCTCTCGCCAGAAAACCATTGAACAGTGATAGCGACGTTCAATACACTCAGGGGTGATAGTTTTAAGAATTTCTAGTTCACGCCCTGCTCCGGCATAAAGGAGGGAGTCTTTGAGAGAATAGTTCTCTATATAAATTTTGTCCCCCTGATCAACGAGCCGATGGACTCCCTGACGGTAGGGACTCCAAAGATCGTAGTCATAAACTTGTTCAGAGTAAAAACCGATACCAGAAAAGAACTCTAAAGGTAAGGGGCGAAAAAAAATGCGGATGTGGGCGTAAAGTGTAGGGTTGTCGAAAGCTTGTTTTTGGTTACTAAAATCTCCCGCCATCCAACAGGCTAGATTGAGCAAGTCATTGGTGTAGGTTTTTGGGTAACTAGAGAGCATGGGTGTATTGAAATTAAGTTAAAAAAACTTTCAAATCTGGTTGTTAACTTCTCATTCACTAGAGGTTTGCTGCTAGGTTGATGTCTGAATCCCACGAATTGAATTCATGGTATTCAGACATCAAGCAGAGATTGCAGGCACAGCCTGTCTGACATCTCCTATTGTCTAACCAGATGTTTTATGGCTTTTCTTCTACCTTGAGGCTCTTTTACTTTTTGGGATAACTTTTGGCTAGTACTACGGACTTTGTTGAGTGATTGCTTCAAGAATTGAGGCAATTCCCTCCCAACAATTTATAACCAGCTTGCTTAAACGTGAACGATTTATACTTCTTAAGCTTCTTGATCCCTGGTGGTTTTCCCCCCTTTTGTGATGTTTGAAAAACAACTGCTATGCCTTCTCAATTCGCTGGCAAATATCCTGTACGGCTTGAAAACATACTAACTTCCAAAATGGATTGCGCTTTCGCACTTTGGCAATATGCTTCTGAAGCTTGGCACAGTTCAAGTGTTTGCCCCATATTCAATAATACCGCTTATGGAGGGCAATCGCTTGATTGTAGATTACCCCAGCGGCATTGAGTGAGCGCTTGAGATAGCGATTGTGCTTATGGGGATATAACTTGAACTTTAAAGTCTTAATGAACTCTAGGATAGCATGCCTATAGACATCTTGTAAAGAAAAATGGAGCAAGACTACAGGCGCAAGAAAACCTCAGTTTCTTTGATCAAATATCACTTTGTTTTGATAGTCCGAAGACGCAAGCGTGTCTTGACCGGGAGTATAAAAACATGACTTGAGATACTCATTACTGATGCAGCAAGAAGCATCGACTGCTAGGTTCTTGAACCTTACCATTGAGCCAGAGCATATTGATCTATTTTAGGACTTACGCATTGTACATTAGTACTATAGGAGATTTAGTTATTTCAGCCATTTATAGTGCCTCAGGCAGCAAAAGCAGCAAGCAAATTAGGGTTAGTCGAAGCGTGTGAAATGACTGAATCACGTGATACACACTATGGCTGATTTGTACAGTGCGTAACTCCTATATTTTTCAACTGTCCTCCATACTTGGCTCCGTCTAAAATTATGCACAAAATCAAAGGTTCAATGGCTCGATATATTCGTTTAGAGTTTCCAGAGTTAAAAAAGCTACCTAGTATGTGGACAAGGGCTTATGAAAGTTTCCACAGCAGGAAACGTTGCATCTTCAACGATTCAAAAGTATATTGAAGCTCAAGGAAAAGATTGACGCGGACTGTTAATTGTCCTCCCGCTACATCCCACGCTTGAAAGACGTGGGCTTTGCTCGTTTTTATGTAAAAGTAGTACCGCCCTACTGAGTAGATAGGGAACGAATTTCTGAAGAAAACGAGGCAGTGAGTACGCCGTTGCCATCACTAGTTTTGATCAGCGAAACCCGAAACCGCAGATTCGGTGTGGCAAACCAAATTCGCTCTTCAGCAGCAGCACGGTCATACTCAGTTAGCAGTATGAAAGTACCATCTTCAGTTATACGGTATTCGCCAATCGCTGCAATAGTCTCAGCATAGCCCTTCTCCCTTAGTAATTTACCCTGATTTGGGTTATTTTGGTTGGGAATAGGGACCAGTACGCAATTTCCTTCTAGGGTTTCTTCTTCGTCCCAATCTGACTCACCTTCCCAACTCATGCGAAAGGGATGGAGGGCGCTACCTGGATCAAAACCATATAAATGACAAATCTCTATTACCGCAGGTTCGTCAGCTTTGAGTTCAACAATATCAATTGTTGAGCGCACTTCTTCAAAGTGACTAAAAGCTAGATTATGACCACTTCGTTGCGATCGCCAACGCCCAATCGAGAGTTGTAAAAATTTATTAATATCGGTAATATCCATCTACCGCTCCAAAAACGCTAACATTTGCTAACATCTCCTTCCTGCTTCACCCTGGTAGTGTCGGCACTTTCTAGTCCACAGGCTGACACGGGCAAGCTGCCCGCCGCTGCCAGATTAATGGCAGCATTTAGATCTCTGTCCAATCTCACTCCACAGTTAAAACACTCAAATGTGCGCTCTGACAAAGACAGAATTTCTTTTTTGTCAGAGCAATTGGAACAAGTCTTAGATGAGGGCATCCATCGACTGACTACTACCAACTTGGAGCCGTACAACTGGCACTTGTACTCTAGCTGCCTACGGAACTCATAGAAGCCCATATCACTTATCGCTTTCGCCAATTTGCCATTTTTTAGCATCCCGGAGACATTCAAATCCTCAATCACTATCTGGCTGTGGTTCTTAGCCAAATAGGTGGTGAGTTTATGCAAAGTGTCTTTGCGGATGTTGGCAATGCGGCGATGCAGACGAGCTATTTTGATTTGGGCTTTTCGCCAATTGTTAGAGCCTTTGACTTTTCGGCGATGCAACCATTGAAGACGAGCCAACTTTTTCTCATACTGGCGGTAGCTTTTTGGTCCAGGGAAAGTTTCACCAGTAGAAAGTGTCGCCAGGGTTTTTACTCCCAAGTCAACTCCCACAGTGCCATTAGAAAACTGTGTTGAAACTGGCTCGATTTCAGAGCGGAAACTGATAAACCATCGATCAGCGGTTCGAGAGATAGTTACTGACTTGGGTTTAAACTGGCAGGGCAAAGGTTCATAGGTTTTGAGTTTCCCCAGTTTCGGCACTT
>JAAHGS010000116.1 GCA_010692645.1 Symploca sp. SIO2E9 | reverse complement strand
CTCCTCTCTTGCCCTTCACGACGCTCTTCCGATCCCCTTCTGCCTCCTGCCTTCTGCCTTCTGCCTTCTGCCTTCTGCCTCCTGCCTCCTGCCTCCTGCCTTCTGCCTCCTGCCTTCTGCCTTCTGCCTTCTGCCTCCTGCCTTTGGTGGGGAGAGGGGGAGAAGATTCTTTACGTCATATTTCCAAGTAAATTGGATAATTTATTTCTTGGAGTTCCCTTAGAACTAGTCATAATAGGCAATATAAAACGCCATAATCATTGCCTGTCATGATTTACCGGGGGAGAACCTGACAACAAGAAACATCCTGACTGGGCAATGGTAGAAAAATTGATTCGGTTCTTACCCAGCAACTTCCTCAAAAGATTATGATGGTCATGGTTCAATCAACTGGAGTGCTTGTGAATTGAACCGAGAAAGCGGAGTGATTGGGGATCATGACTAACGACCCTATAGTCTTTTGGTGCAGTTGTCTGCTGTGGCTAATAGTTACAGCACTGATTGTCACTTCTGTAAGTTCCAAGAAGCAAGCAGAGGAAAAAGCCAATCTTAAGTATGACCAGTTATTGCAAGAGCGCATGAAACAGGCCAGTATTAATAGTTGGAAAGATTTATGTCAAAAATCTGGCTTAAGTACACTACAACTGCATCAAGTCCGTCGTGGGGAAATAGGACAACTACAACTTAATCAGCTACAGAAACTGGCGAGAGCCCTCAATTGGAGCCTAGAAGATTTAATACATAGTTTGGGCGTTTTGTCAACTACAGAGCAGATGAACACCACAGCTGCTGATATCACCGAAGTTGAGCAGTTGCGGCAACAGTGTCAGCAACTACAAGAGGAATTACAGCAGCAATTGAATCAGTTAAGAACTAATGAACGACGCTCTACTTTCTTTCAATTGCAAACACTACTGACCAACTATCCCACTGCCCGCCGCATAGTGCAACTTAAGCCAGATTTGCCGGCCAAAAATCTAGTAGCAATATTGATGTCGCTGGAGAATTTACTCAAGAGTTGGGGCTATGAATTCATTGGTTCTGTTTGGGAACAAGTACCCTATAATCCAAAGTTGCATCAACCCGATACGGACGACATTGAGTCAGGGGAGTTAGTTTATATCCGCTTTGTGGGATATCGGGAAGGAGAACACATCCTTTGTCGTGCGAAAGTCAGTCGCACTCTACCTGGAGGCAGGAAAAGTTAACCATGGTGTAGGGATCTTTGAGATAGAGATTTTAACGCTGGGCCTCTCCACTCTCTATTTTCAAGACAGTTGTATCGTTCTGTAAAGAGAAGAGAAACATTAAGTAATCAATTGTTGCAATGGTTTGCTTGGGCGCATTTGCTCCCAGAAGCATACTGATAATTAAAGGAGTATCTAGGTTGAATTAGAGGGGTAACACTAGAAAACTATCGTTCAATTAAGGAGGAAAAAATGAGTAAATGTTGCTTCCACGATGAAATCACTTTAGCCGAAGAAGCAGAAAAACTGGGAAAAAAAGCGATGGAGTTAGGACTAATCAATGGTTTTACAGTGCATCTGTTTCCAGACTGCCGGCAATTCTATATTCCTAATCAAAAAGAATCAGAACCCCTGAGTTCAGAAGAGGTGTACCTTCGTTTTAAAAAACTAATTGAACAATCTGGTAATTAAAATTACTGTGAATCGAAATCTGGACAAGTCTCGACAGAACTATAAGATTTTGTCCAGATTAAGCAGATAGGTACGCCAGCTAGCTTTGTTTCCTTGACCAGTGTCTTGACGTCGCGCCAAACGCCAGGTTTTACCTTCTTTCTGCCGCTGTAAATAGACATCGAAGGGATTTTGTCGCTGAATTACCTGCTGTTGCGGTAATTTTATTTTCAGGGTGTAGGTACCCCGGAAATGGTAGGCGGGCAAGTTATCAATTAATAGAGGTTCTACTTGCTTGAGTGCTACTTGGATGATTTCCAATTTAGGGGGTGTTGATCCCAAGCCGTGAGTCAGCTGCTGTTGGGTTTGATGGAGTTGGAGAGCGATCGCTTTTTGTACCAGCGGTTTACTCGGTGCTAGTCCCAGAGTTGGAGTGTTAGTACCGCAAGCTGTTAGCAACCCCATCACCAGGGCAATCAAAACAGCGCTCACCATCATTCTTGCAGCTTTAGACATGGACATCTTGGTTAAAAAAATTGAGCTAACAACAAGCAATTGAGGCGACTGTTGCCAGAAGAGAGCGAGGAAAGCGAAGCTAATTACACAGATGTGAACCACATTCATGTATTCCTGATCGCACTAATCACCTATGCAGCTCAACCTTCACCTCCAAGGCAAAGGATTCCCCATTCTCTGTCTCCATGGTCATCCAGGCTCAGGTCGCAGTATGTCAGTGTTTACCAAGCACTTATCAAAGCGATTCCAAACCTTAGCTCCCGATTTGCGGGGATACGGCGGCACTCGGGCCCAAGGAGATTTTCAAATCAAAGATCACCTCATGGATTTGGAGGGACTACTCAATTATCGCCAGATTGACCGCTGCTTGCTGCTGGGCTGGTCATTGGGTGGGATTTTGGCAATCGAGTTAGCGCTGAGATTCCCTGATCGAGTCACTGGCTTAATTTTAGTTGCCACAGCCGCTCGACCCAGAGGTAGTCACCCAGCAATTACCTGGCAGGATAATTTTTACACTGGGATCGCCTCGATTTTGAATTGGCTCAAACCTGGCTGGCAATGGAATATTGATACCTTTGGCAAGCGGTCACTTTACCGCTACCTCCTTCAACAACACACGCCTACTGGCTATAGTTATCTAGCATCCGAAGCCATATCAGCCTATTTACAAACTTCTGGCGCTGCTACTAGGGCACTTAGAGCTGCTCTAAAAGATGGTTACAATCGTCTTTCTGACTTAGAGCAGATCCGATGCCCCAGTCTAGTTTTGTCTGGTAGAGCGGATCGACACATTACCGCGGATTCGAGTCGAGAAACTGCTCAACATCTCCACTACTCTCAGTGGCACTGCTACCCCAATACTGCTCACCTGTTTCCCTGGGAAATTCCGGATCAAGTTCTCAAGGACATCGATCAATGGCTCGAACTCAACCCTCAAGTTGTGACCAACAAGGTTTAACGCTAGCCTACTCCTTGAGGGGAGAGAGGAGATTTTAAAGGCCTAACAGGCAGTTCTAGGAATTAAGGCCTCCGCCGCAGATGTTAAGGGCTTCGCCATTAGAGGAATTCAGAATTAAGAAGATAATTCTGAATTCCTGCGCCGCGCCATTCTTAGCGTGCCGTAGAGTTCCTCCTACTAACGAGGAACTCTGCGGCCATTACTAGGAAGCTTGCCTACTAAAAGTAGGCATTTGATCTCGCTCAATTTGCTTCCCCAGGTCGTTGAAAATTGTCAGGTTAGTTGGTTTGCAACGTTTGACCTTAACAGCAATGCCTTGGGCCCCTTCACCTTCGATATCTTCAATATATCCATTTTTTGCATTTTTAGCTTCTTTTTCTGTTAAAAATGGACCGAAATAATAGGTACAGCTGGGGTTTTCAGTGACAATTTCAATCCAAAAAGCCAATCCTAGGAAGGAGGAAGTGTCGGTCAAAAATTCTTTCATAAAAACCTCTTGCAGTTCTAAAACCCAATAGACGGTCTTAAATACCGTATTTATTTACATTTTGTTATACTATCTACAGATTTTTTTTTCAAAAAATTTTCTGTAGGCTGATTCAGGTAAAGTAAATTCGGCAAACGCTGACGATAAACTTCATACAGGGTTATGGCTGTAGCTACGGAGGCATTGAGACTGGGAGTTTTTCCCTGTAGAGGTATTGAAACCAGGTTATCGCAGCACCGTTGAGTAAGCAGACTCAAGCCATTACCCTCCGAGCCTATAACTAATGCTATCGGTCCTGTAAACTCAACTGTGTGTAGTAGCTTACCGTAACCAGCAGTAGTTCCGTAAATCCAAAAACCTGCTGCTTTCAATTCTTCTAAGGCGCGAGAGAGATTGACTACCCTGGCAATGGGAAAGGTTTCTAAAGCTCCTGCTGCCACTTTCATAACTGCGGAGGTGACTCCGACGGCTCGGCGCTGGGGAATTACTAAGCCCTGAGCGCCTAGAGCTTCAGCTGTGCGAATAATCGCTCCTAAGTTATGGGGATCGGTGATGCCGTCACCTACTAGGAGTAGTGGCTGCTGAACCTTAGCTTTTGCCTCTTCAATCAACTCACCCAAATCCTTATAGGAGTATGGTGCGACTTGAGCAGCAACGCCTTGGTGATTAGCCCCTTGGGTAATTTGATTTAAGCGTCGCGGCTCCACTTCGTCAATTACTGCGCCTTTTGCCTTAGCTTCAAGTAGTAAGGGGTGAAAGCGGGGATCGTAGCGTAGATGGGGGATGATCCAAACTCGATTGAGTTGGCGTTGATTCTCGAGGGCAGAAAGCACAGGATGACGCCCATAGAGTAAGTCACTATCTTCCTGTTCCACTTGAGTTGAACCCAGATGTTCAGGGGCGGAGGTTGGCTTGTATAGTGGCTTTTGATGTTTGTAGTCTGAACGATTCGATTTTCCTCCCTTCCACTTGTTGGGAGTCCGAAAGCGACGGTCTTGATTAGTCATGTGGTTATGATTTGATGACTTTTGAACTGGGATTGAGTTCTAAATAGGTCAAAAGCTGGGTCAGGCGTTGGGGATTGGTAAGATAAAGGTATCCCATTAAAGTCTCCAAACTGGATGCTTGTTGATAAATTTTGGGATCAAGACGCCGAGGATTGGTTGTAGCAGCATTGCGTCCACGCCGCAGGATTTCTAGTTCGGGATCACTAAGGTGGGGTTCGAGCAATTGCAAAATTGCGGCCTGACTTTCCGCCCTTACTTGAGCCACCACTTGCTGATGATAATCTTTTAGTCGTTTGGGTGGCAGTAGATAGCAACTCCGGATATAAAGCTCATAAACTGCATCTCCCAAGTATGCCAAAGATGCTGGTGAGATCTGCTGGAGTTGGGATTGAGAATCGATGGCGGCACTCAATTGCCTGAATCGGACTTCTGCCCAACAGAGCGCTGATTCAGTTTCTGAAAATTCTGAACTCTCTTCCTCCTTTGATCTCACAACCTTTGCACAAACTCTATGCTTTGATTTTAGCGCTGCCTGGAATTAGGCATAGTTGTAATTGAGCCATTCCCAAGGCGTTTTTCCCGTGGGATTCAGGGATCAAAAGGAAATTGCAGGCACAGCCTGTCTAAACATCTCCTAAAAGAGGGGTTTAAACCCCAACCGCTTTGATAGTAAACTCAAACGGTCACTTGTTAGACCTCAGCTGAGATTCTAAGGGCGGGTTTGTTGCCCGCCCTCGTAATCTTTGTTCAGCTTTACTGCCTACCGTTCAAATAAAACGCGACACCCTCCACCTTCAAATCAAAGATCATCAAGGTGCTTTCCCATGAGTGGGATTCCGCTATTTTAGCCAATTTCATCCTGTTTTCAACAGTTTAATCGGAACGGCTTTAAGCCTTGGTATTCTCTATAGCTACGTCAACCGATGTTTGTAGCGATAGAAATTTTTCCAAGCGCACCAGCTTGACTGTTTGAGTCACGCGTGGGTTGGTCACTATTTGCAAACTTCCCCCAGCGTTTTGAGCTCTTTTAACTAACTGCACCAAAGCGCCCAAGCCGGAGCTATCGACAAAGTCGATTTTGGAAAGATCCAAAATGATGTTCTTTGGACCATCGTCAATATTTTTGCCGACGACCTTGCGAAAGATTGCTTCCGAAAAGGCGTCTAACAAACCAGTGAGGCGGAAAAGTTGGTAATTTTCCCTGACTTCGCGAGTGCCCCTTAAGCTTACTGTCAGGGTTAGTGGCTCAGGAATAAAACCCTCCTCTTCTTGTGGCTTACTGCAATTGTTAACTACCGACTGTCTATTATACAACGGTTTCGACGAGTTGGTAGTCTTAGAGGCACTGTTGCCCGCTACCTTCAGCTTAAGCTTGGGTTTGGCGATGGGATTAGCCTTTCGGGGCTAGCGCGAAGCCCTCGCATTGATTTTATAAACCGTTCAAATAGATAATCAGCGTCGTGAGGACCAGGACTAGCCTCTGGATGGTACTGCACCGAGAACAAAGGCAAAGATTTGTGGCGCAAACCGGCTACAGTGCGATCATTGAGATTAAGGTGAGTAATTTCCACCCCACTACTCAAAGAATCGGGATCAATTGCAAAACCGTGGTTCTGGCTGGTAATCTCCACTTGTTGCTCCATGCCTGCCGGGTGATTCAAACCCCGGTGACCGAATTTGAGTTTAAAAGTTTGAGCTCCGAGAGCTAGACCTAAAATTTGATGTCCCATGCAGATGCCAAACATTGGTCGTTCAAGCTCCAATAAGGCTTTAGTAATAGCAATTCCTTCGCTAACAGTAGCGGGATCCCCTGGTCCATTAGAGAGAAAAATTCCATCGGGCTGGTATTTAATAATTTCTTCTAGTGATGTACCTGCTGGAACAACGATGACGCGGCAACCGTGGCTTGCCAAACGCCGCAGGATGTTGCGTTTGATCCCAAAGTCAATGGCGACAACTGTCAGAGGTTGCTCTGATTTACTCTCTTCAAAGGAGCGGAATTCCCAATTGTCAGCGGTAGGCTCAGACCACTCATATATTGACTTAGTGCTAACTTCCGGCACTAGATTTAGTCCTTCCATACTAGGGGCTGAGAGTACTCGCTTGAGCAATTCGGCAGGATCAAGAATTTCTGTGGAAATACCTCCGTTCATGGCACCGGCAGAACGCAGTTTACGAGTTAGAGCTCTGGTGTCAATGCCGTAGATTGCTGGGATTTTGTTTTCCTTGAGGTAGTCGGGCAAGGAAAGTGTAGCACGCCAGTTACTTGGGCGTCGGCAGATGTTGCGGGCAATTGCACCTCGAATCTGAGGATGTGCCGATTCTTCATCCTCTGGATTAATACCTGTATTACCTAATTCTGGATAAGTGAAGGTGACAATTTGACCGCAGTAGCTGGGATCTGTCGCTACTTCCTGATAACCAGTCATGGCAGTGTTAAACACCACTTCTCCAAAAGTGGTACCACTAGCTCCGAAAGACCAGCCTTGATAATGCGTTCCATCTGCTAACATGAGCAGAGCTCTTTGAGCCTCAGAAACAGCCATAAGCAGTTTATTAGTTGTTAGTAGACACAATCATATCAACTTCGTTAGCACAATCATCCTCGAGCATGTTAGGGAGTCAAGAAATTTAAATGGTCGCCCTTTTGAGATAGTAATTGTTCGGTTGAACCTTGCAGCCTCAATTGCCCTTTATCCATAAATATGATCCAATCAGCGCGCAGGATTACCCGAGGGCGGTGGCTAATTATAATTGTCGTTTTACCCTTTCTGTAATCTAAAAGTTTGTCTAAGACTTCGGCTTCGCCCACGGGGTCTAGCGCCCCTGTAGATTCATCTAAGATCAATATTGGTGGATCTGTAACTATGGCTCTAGCGATCGCTAAGCGCTGTCTTTGTCCACCGGAAATATTAGCACCAAACTCTCCTAAAACAGTTTGATACTTTTCCGGTAATTCACTAATAAAGTCGTCAGCGTTAGCAATTTGACAGGCTTTGACAATTTGCTCAAAGCTAATCTGAGGGCAGCTGAAGCGGAAATTTTCAACGATTGAGCGACTCCAAAAGTGAGCTTCTTGGGGGACTAATGCCACTTGCTGCCGTAAACATTCGAGGGATAGGTCTTGTTGATTATAGATTCCATAGCGGATATTACCTGATTGGAGATTATATAAACCAGCAAGTAATTTAGATAGAGAGCTTTTCCCACAGCCTGATTTACCAATTAGAGCAGTTACTTTACCGCCAGTAATCGTGAGGGAAAAATCTTTGAGGAGGTTAACTCTACCCAGATGGTGAAAGTTTAATTGAGTACAGATAATATCGGCATCATCAGGAATTTTTGCAAAGGGTTTTTTGTCTTGAGTTAGATTTTCTGGGGTAGCATCAATGACTTCAGCCAGTCGCTCAATCGCTGTTTTAGCAAGGGCAAATTCATCGACAAAACTAACCAAGGTGCTGATTAAGGCAGTGAAATTGCCATTCATACTATTAAATGCCAGTAACTGACCAATGGTTAATTGTTGCTCAATCACCAAGGTACTGCCAAACCAGAATAAGGCGATTTTGCCAACTCCAGAAACTAAGCTGGAGAAGACGCCGTTAGTAATGCCAATTTGAATTGTACTCAAGCTAAGTTTTGCCAGATGACTAAAGCGCCCTTGGAGTTCTTCCCAAAGTTGGGGGGCAGCGTTAGTAGTTTTGAGGGTGAGTGCACCTTTGAAAGTTTCCACTAAGACGCCCTGGTTTTCTGCGTCTTTAACTAAAACAGAGCGGGTTTTTTGTTGTAGGGCAGGCAGGAAAATAATTGTCGAGATGCTCATTGCCCCAGCAGCGATAATCGCAACTACAGTAAGCTCCCAGCTATAAAACAGCATGAAACCAAAGGAAACTACTGCAATAAAAAACTGGCTTGGTAGTCTAATTACCACTTGGGAAACTAAGTGGTTTACTTCTCGAATATCTCGCAAGCGGCTGACAATTTCACCACTACGACGGGCTTCATAGTAAGTCAGGGGCAAGCGCAGGATTTGTCTTCCGAATTCGAGAACAAATCCTAATTCCAAACGTTCAGCAAAGTTAGCAATTAGGTTAGACTGCACCAAAGAAAAGCTGCTGCTAAATAAGTTCATCGCCACTACCCCAATCACTACAGTCGTCAGTAGTTGCGAATCCCCTTGTACTAGTACATCATCAGTGAGGATTTGGACAAGGAAGGGTGAAGCTAAAGAGAGAAGCCCCACAACAAGGTTAATTACCAGTGCCTCAGTGAGCATCCCTCGATAGGGCAAAACTCTAGCAAGAAAGCGCCCAAAACCACTCTTCTTCTCCTCCGCTTGCTCATAAAAGCGGCTTTCGTCAGGTACTAGCAGCAGCATTGCACCATTAAACCAACCGGCAACTAATTCTTGGCGATTGAGGTAACGGATGCCTACACCAGGATCAGCAATTACGTATTTTTTGCCCTTTTGCCCATATAATGTCACCCAGTGGTAGCCTTTCCAATGAATGATTGCGGGCAGTGGTGCTTCATTTAGTCTATCGAGCAGTTGAGGGGTAGCTTTGACTTGACGGGCATCAAATCCCAACATTTGAGCACCTCTCCTCAAACCGAGAAGAGTAGTTCCCCGAGAACCTGTGCCTACTGCTTCCCGGATGCGGTTGAGGGTAAAGTTGCGCCCGTAGTGTTTGGCTACGGTGGCTAAGCAAGCAGCACCGCAGTCTTCTTCAGAGTGTTGCAAAACAGCCTGATAGGTCATCGAGATTAAGCTCCAGATGAAGTACCGAGGTTTTTGCTAAAAATACGACTCCAAAAGGACAATAGCCAGCAAACCTCATACTAGAGGCTACTGGCTGGGCGAGTATAAAAGTGTAGTGCTAGCTACTGCTTGAAGCTCAATTAACAATCATGGAATTTTAGAATAGTCCCCCTAATCCTCCTAACCCTGGAATTCCTCCCCCTAATCCTGGAATTCCTCCTGTGAGGAAACTAGAGGCCGCACTTCCTCCTAGGGCGGCAAAATTACTGGCTGCTGGCAGAGCCAAAGGTATTACTTCCTGTGCGAGTGTCCCTCCAACCTGTATTCCTTGGGCAGCAAAAACCTGCCCAACATCCATTCCGATTGAGGCATTTTGCAATCCTAAGTTCATGGCACCACCAATTAGGGGCTGGATGTCGGGAATGAACTGCCCACCACCAACTACTTCGGCATGGTCATCGGGAAGATCTGACCATAGATTTTGGTCATTTTGACTTTCTAAGAGTTTCTTGAGTTGTGAATTATTAGTATTTGGCATGTTGGCTTGCTTCCTTCAACTTGTGGATTTTACAGATGATTAGTTACTACTATTTATTTATACCTATTTTAGTTATTCGATTTTGTTAGTAAAAAACTTTGTACTAATTTATCTTTGATAAAAAATCCTACTCAAATGTAAAATCTAATACCATTTATTACTCGGTAATACCAACGATATTTCCTAATTAAGGTAAGTTGGCAGCTTAATTAAGGTGAAAATAGTATCAATCTTTCTTAATCTCATCTTTATAAACTATGGTACAATGGCTGTGATTTAAACTTGAACAAGAAGCTGAAACACTTAATAAGCAGTCTTCTTAGTAAATTCAATTTTATTTGAATTTTAAAGAAATTAGTTTCTGTGCGTAGTTTAATGAAGTTATTAACAATTGTGATATTTTCCAGATAAAATAGGTTTTATATGACAAGACAATTTGGTAATAATTGTCATTATTTTGTGACTTATTGTTTTTCGATAGCAATGTTCAATTAGAGCAGTGGCTTCTCTTCAAGTCAAAAGTCAAAAATCAAAAATAGAATTATTAAAGGGGTGAGGTGAAAATTCCCGTGGAATTTAAGGGCAAGTTCAGAAACATCACCGCGTCACCGCCTCACCCCATCTCCCCACACCTTTTTTGGCTCACCCGGAGACTTCTTGCCAGAACTAGTTAATAACTTAATTCCAAATCTGTTACTGCCCCTACACTACTAGAAGAAACCAATTTGGCATATTTCGCTAGTACACCAGTCCGATAGCGTGGTTTTAGAGGTTCCCAGCGCTGGCGACGTTGCTCAAGTTCAGCCTCAGATATATGTAGATGTAGTGATCTGGCAGTGGCATCAATAGTAATCCTATCCCCTTCTGCAACCAAAGCGATCGCGCCGCCAATGGCTGCCTCTGGTGCAACGTGCCCTACTACCATGCCGTAAGTGCCACCAGAAAACCTACCATCAGTAATTAAACCTACTGAGTCTCCTAAACCAGCACCAATCAGGGCAGAGGTAGGAGCCAGCATTTCTCGCATTCCTGGACCACCCTTTGGGCCTTCATAGCGAACCACAATTACATCTCCAGGCTTAATTTTATTAGCAAGAATTGCCTCCAGGCAGGCTTCCTCTGATTCAAATACCCTTGCTGGACCGGTAATTTGTGGCTTTTTGACACCAGTAATCTTAGCAACTGCTCCTTCTGTAGCCAGATTGCCTTTGAGAATAGCGAGATGTCCTTGAGCATACATGGGATTATCCCAAGGGCGAATTACATCTTGATTTGCTGGTGGTTGCTCTGGGACATCAACTAAAATTTCAGCAATAGTTTGACCAGTAATCGTGAGAGCGTCACCGTGCAAAAGGTCATGCACTAGTAACATTTTCATGACTTGGGGAATGCCACCGCTGCGGTGCAAATCAACAGTAACATATCTGCCAGAAGGCTTAAGGTCACACAACACAGGTACGCGAGAACGAATGGTTTCAAAATCGTCAATTGACAAATCAACACCAGCAGCATGGGCAATCGCCAACAGATGCAGAACTGAATTAGTGGAACCACCCACTGCCATAATTACAGAGATGGCATTTTCAAAGGCTTGGCGAGTTAAAATTTCCCTCGACAAACGTCGTTGACGAATCGCTTCTACTAACACCTGAGCAGATTTCTTAGCACTATCAGCTTTCTCTGCGTCTTCAGCTGCCATGGTTGATGAATAGGGAAGACTCATCCCCATTGCCTCAAAAGCTGAGGACATCGTATTAGCTGTGAACATGCCACCGCAGGAACCTGCACCAGGGCAAGCATTGCGTTCTACTGCCACTAACTCAGCTTGGTCAATTTTACCAGCGCTATGTTGACCAACTGCTTCAAAGGCGCTGACAACTGTCAAATCACAACCATTGTGATGTCCCGGTTTAATCGTGCCACCATAGACAAAGATAGCAGGGATATTCATACGAGCGATCGCAATCATTGCCCCTGGCATATTCTTATCACAGCCACCAATCGCCAACACACCGTCCATACTCTGACCATTACAAGCGGTCTCAATGGCATCAGCAATAACTTCCCGCGATACCAAAGAATACTTCATCCCTTCAGTACCCATCGAGATGCCATCGCTCACTGTAATTGTGCCAAACATCTGGGGCATAGCACCAGAGTCTTTAATTGCTGCCTCTGCCCCTAAAGCCAAATCATTGAGTCCGATATTGCAGGGAGTAATCGTGCTGTAACCATTAGCAATACCCACAATCGGTTTAGTAAAATCTTGATCATTGAAACCAACTGCCCTGAGCATGGCTCGGTTTGGTGAGCGTTGGACACCCTGGGTAACGACTTGACTTCTAAAGTTATCTGGCATTGATGTGTTCTCCCCTTATTAATCTTGCAACGGCATTAGCACAACTATAGCTAACCTGCATTATTCATAACGAAGCCATGCCGAAGGCTTTAGGGCGTTTTTAAACCCCGTAGGGGTGAGCTCCATTTTGGTTGGAATTTCAATTCTCCGCGTCTGGAGCGTCGGCTTACTCGTTCCCCCACTCTTTTTTTCGCTCACCCACCCCGTAGCAACATTCGCGTTTGTATCCCCGTTTTGAAAAACTGGGAGATGTCAACCCTCCTCCTAACTCAGCCCTAATATTCCTTGAAAAGCTGTCCCTCCAAACCCTGTAGAGGGATAAAGACTTCTGCGCTTCCATTAAAAATCCGGCTGAGGTTAAATTCGCAGAGAAATATATTTTTGGGGTATTTATAACAGCAAATTTTCTCTTTTTTGAGTTAGCTCTTGGCTCCAAATACCCCATACAACCAAGTCCTATCAGGCTATAGTCGCAATAACCTTTGGAGACTTATAATGGATGCTGATGAACTGCTGAAGCGATATGGGGCAGGGGAGAGAGACTTTCGAGAGGCTAACCTACAGGGTGCTTCTTTCCTAGGAGTTGATCTCAGCCAAGCCAACTTGCGAGGTGCAAACCTAAGTCATGCTGATTTTACTGGGTCATTTCTAGAAATTATCAATTTACGAGAGGCGAATCTTTTCCAGGCTAACTTGCGAGGAACCAACCTAAGTAAGGCAAATCTGATTGGTGCCAACTTGAGTCAGGCAAACCTCAGTGAAGCCAACTTAAGTGATGCTTGCATGCGGGCTTCTAATCTCAAAAAGGCAAATCTCAGTGGAGCCAATCTAAGCGAAGTAATTCTCAGCGATGCCATTATCCGAGAAGGCAACCTTTCTCGGGCAAAACTGGTGGAAGCATCCCTGAGCCGCACTTATCTTTTCAATGCTAATATGACTGGAGCTAGCTTGGAAGGGGCTAACCTGACAAATGCTGTTTTAGTCGGAGCCAACCTGAGTGGAGCAAATCTCTCCAAAGCCTTCTTGAATGGAGCTAACTTTACTCAAGCCAATCTGTATCAAGTAGATTTGAGTAGGGCAAAAGCCAATGGTACTAACTTGGCAAAAACTGATCTCAGAGAAGCAAAACTTAGAGGCACAAGCATAAGTTGGACAACTCTGCGAGGCTCAAATCTGACTAAAGCCAATTTGTACCGAGCTAAATTATATTGGTCTAACCTAACTGAGGCAATTTTAGTTGAAGCTGTTTTAATTGATGCCAATCTTAATATGGTTAATCTGCGTGGTGCTGATTTAAGTAGGGCAATTATGCCTAGTGGAGCAACCCACGATTGAACAAACATCCGACGATTTGATTGAATACGTTGTTGTGCCTTAAAAATGTACAACAGCAAGACAGGAGGCAGGAGGCAGGAGGCAGGAGGCAGGAGGTGTGATGGAACTAGAGTTTTAGCTATTAAATAATATCGAATAAATATATGAATTAAACGCGTAACAGCTTACCTTGATAATCTCCCTCCTTAAAGTAGGGGGATAAAGCTCAAATTTTGGTAATTGACATTTGAGAATCGCAGTGTTTCCACGCCTGGAGATGTCAAAATAAGGTAACGCTCTTAAACTAGCGATCGCTTTGGCATGACTTCCAATTTCACCTCTGGTAATTCTACACCTAGCCTGGTTTCCCCTGTCATTGATTCCCATCTCATCAAGGAGCATTTAACTGCTGACTCCCCACTAAAACTGGGAATAATGGCTTCTGGTAAGGGCAGTAATTTTGAAGCCGTCGCCCAAGCAATTGCCGACGGCAAGCTCAACGCTCAAATTCAAGTCTTGATTTACAATAATCCAGGTATCCTCGCAGCAACTAGAGCTCAAAAATGGGGTGTACCTGCGGTTCTTCTCAATCACCGGGATTACAAAAAACGCAAAGATTTCGATAAGATTATTGTCGATACCTTGCGAGCCTACGAGGTAGATTGGGTGGTAATGGCTGGTTGGATGCGAGTAGTAACCCAAGTACTAATTGAAGCTTTCCCCAATCAAATTATCAACATTCATCCCAGTTTATTACCTAGTTTTAAAGGCGTGCGAGCCTTAGAGCAGGCTCTAGATGCTGGGGTAAAAATCACTGGCTGTACTGTTCACTTAGTAACTCTAGAAATTGATAGTGGTAGGATTCTGATGCAGGCAGCTGTGCCAATTGAGCGAGACGATACACCGGAAACACTACGTGCTAGGGTTCAAGTACTTGAGCATCGTATTTTGCCTCAGGCTATTATTTTAGCAGCACAGTTACACAATCGCTAGAAGTTAAAACGTGCTAGGGAAGAGGGAATAGGGAAAAAGATAAGGTGTAAACTGTTGTGCATGTTGGCTCTCCCGTACATGTGGTGATAATAAAATTTTATATATTGTAGGGTGGGTTAGGCTGGGGTCATAATTTGTGAATTCTAGTATTGTTTTCCTATCCACGCCGTAACCCACCAAAGATAATTTGTAGTCTGATCTACAGTTTCCACCAATATCTCTGGAGAACCTATGTCCAAACCGATATGTCTGTTGCTATATTGGAATCGCTAGCGCTGAAAAAATAAATTTATCGATGATAGGAATAGTACTTGAACCCATCTTTCAAGCAGCAGCTAATGGTATAGCTTTAGCCATTGGCAAAACAGCCGCGGAAAATGGCATTAATTTACTGGACAAGGCAGGAGGAGCTTTGTTGGATGGAGCGGGAAATCTGACTCAGCTAGGCAAGAATTTGCTATTTCCTATCTCCAAGAAATATATTAAAAACTATACTCAGCGTCACGGTACATTCAAAGTCTTGGGTATGTCAGAGCCTACCAGCTTGGATGATGTCTATACAACGCAATTTTTTAATTCTGAAACTCGACGAAGTTTTGAGTCTATTGAAGCCTTAGAAGATACCTTCCGTAAACGCCAGCGCTTGGATTTTACGTCTGGTGATGATGCCAAACGCTCAGGAATTGATGTTGCTAATGACAAGCAATATCTACTGGTATTAGGAGGACCGGGAATGGGAAAAACCACCTTCCTGCGTAAATTGGGATTAGAAGCCCTGAAGAGAAAAAAACAAGGCTATCAGCATAAAAAGATTCCCGTCTTAATCGAACTCAAAAGGTTTGAGTCAAGAGAAATTGACTTGGAAGGAGCCATTGCCGAGGAGTTTAATAACTGCGATTTTCCCAAATATAAAGAGTTAACAAGCAAATTTTTAGAAGACGGTGAATTACTGATTCTTTTGGATGGTCTTGATGAAGTACCAACTAAACACATCAGCGAAATGACTACCAAAATTAGAGATTTTGTTGACAAATATCAAGATAATCGTTTTATCATCTCTTGTCGTATTGCTGCTTATCGTCAAAACCAAAATTTGCAACGTTTTACTGATGTTGAGATTGCTGAGTTTGATGATAATCAGATTGAGAATTTCATCAATAACTGGTTTAAATCCCAACCTCAAAAGGCTCAAGACTGTTGGCAAAAGTTAAGTAGTGGTGAGTATTCTGCTACCAAAGAACTCACTCGCACTCCTTTGTTATTGACTTTAATTTGTCTTCTCTATCGAAAAACTGGTCATTTTCCTCGCAAGCGCGCTACTCTCTACGAAAGAGCTTTGCGGGTTTTATTGGAAGAGTGGGATGCTTCTAAAGATATTCCCAGAGAACAACTCTATAAGGGCTTGGATACTAGGTGCAAGGAATCAATGTTGGCAGAAATTTCCTATGATACTTTTGTCGAAGATAATTTGTCTTTCCCCACTAGAGAAATAGTTCAGAAAATAGAGACAATCTTGGGGGAGATGTTGCCCGAAGAAAAATCTATTAGTGGACGTAATGTCCTGAAAAATATCGAATTACAACATGGTCTTTTGGTGGAAAAAGAAAAAGATATTTATTGTTTTTCTCATCTCACCCTCCAGGAATTTTTAACCGCCCAACATATTTATCAAGACGAGTCTGAGGTAAAAAAATTAATTGTTAATCATTTATGTGATCCACGCTGGCGAGAGGTATTTCTATTAATAGCTGGGCTAAAAAATAAAGCTGATGATTTACTCTTGGAAATGGAGAAGCAAATCCAAACTTACATTAATACTCGCAAGTTAAAGGATTTATTAGTTTGGGTAGAGCAGATAACAGACACCTCAGCAGGAGACTTTGAGCCTGTGGGTAAAAGGGCGTTAGCCATCGCCAAGGCCAACGCCCACGCCAACGGCAACGCCCACGCCTACGCCTACGACCTCGCCTACGCCTACGACCTCGCCTACGCCTACGACCTCGCCAACCCCCACGCCAACCCCCACGCCAACGCCTACGCCTACGCCCAGGCCAACGCCTACGCCTACGCCCTCGCCAACGCCCTCGCCAACGCCTACGCCAACGCCATCGCCCTCGCCAACGCCATCAATGAATTCATCAACTATGCCCGCGACTCAGAAAAATTCCAAATTTTCCAAGGCGTAGATTATAATAAGTTAATTGCCAGATTGGAACAGTTGCGGAAACAAGTACCAGATAACAATCAATCTCCTGATGAACATCAAGCCTTCGCTCAAAACCTGATTCAAACTTGGCTAGAAGCTTTCCATCTTACTCCAGAAATGATTGATTTATCCTCAGAAGAAATCAAAGCACTTGATAATTACTTATACGCCAATCTACTCATGGTAAAGTGCCGACAAGAAGCTATCCGAGTATCAGGAGATATTTGGCAGGGGATTGAGGAAAGAATGTTATTGCCCAATACTTAAACAGCCATTACTTAATTAGTTATTACCTATTACTTATTACTTAAACTTCAGCCTCCTTATTATTCAATTTCCAAATAAAGCTCGAAAGCAAATTTGTGAAAACATGAGCAACAATTGGCACCAGCAAATTACCAGTTACTAAGGCGCAATATCCCAACAACACTCCCACTAGCGTCGCCCAAACCACATAAGACCATTGTTGTGCACCACTCAGGTGCAAAATACCAAATAGCAGACTTGAGACAACCACACCAATATAATTTAAACCAATAGCCGGCAACATCACACCCCGAAATAGTAACTCTTCACTCATACCAGGCAATAGACCAAGCCAAATCAAATCTGGTATAATTAGAGGTTTAATTACTAACTGCAAGTAAAAATCTGCACTTTGGCGGTAAGCAGGCCAGAGATGATAAACAAGACTACTAGCAGCAGTAATTCCTACAGCAATGCCTAGCCCCAAGAGTAGGCCGTTAATGGTTCCACTTATTGGCAAGAGAGTAACTGAACCAAAATGCAGCCATAGCTTGGCAATCGATAGCAGCACTACGGCAGTTAAACCCATAGCGATTAAAACTTGGGTGCGAGTTAGAGGTTCAATCTCAGGATGATCAGGAAGCTGGTTTGACACTAGCAGAGAGGTAAGCGATGCAGGGACGACAAAGAAGGACTTAAGGCATCAGCACTGATACCAGCACGATGAGCTACCATCAAGCCCAGTGCCTCTAAATACGAGTGTACCCGCATTGCCTTGAGCCCTAACATTTCTGGGGTAACTGGCATGATGGAAGTGCGGTTTTCCTCAACAGCAATGATTTTGCTGCCACACTGGCTCAAACTCAGCAGAGCTTTACCGCCACAAGCTGTTGCTGGAACAACTATAGCATCTACCTCCTCTGCCCAGATATCTCTTGAGGATGAGGGGGAGAGTAAATCATTCCGTCTCACCACAAACTGGGGGGCACGACTTAGTCCAACGAGAACACAGGGTAGAAAAGTATAGCCCAATTCTTCGGCAGCTGAGCGAGGAGATAAATTGGGATCGAGGGATAAGGGCATCAGAGCTGGAGCATGGGCACAGGGAACTTGGAAGCTGCGAACAACGAGGTGGCTAATCACAGCTTCAGCACCAGCAAGAGCATCTACTCCCTGTCCATGACGGTAAGCCTCTAGAGCCTCGCTGTCAGTGTCATCAGGGAAGCGAACAACAACAGCGATCGCCTCTGCCCTTGCTTGCTCAATCAGTACCTGGGCAGCTCGTAATAAACTGTCAGGATTACCTATTGTACCCCAACTTGCCCCAGATGCTGCCATCCGCAATTCCACATTTAAGGGAGCGTCGGTAATCACATAATCAGTCAAATTAAGCCCCAGTGTGGCTCTAGTGGCGTCAGCTGCCTGTAGATGTCTCAGGCGCAATTCTGTTTCTATACCTTGATCAAGAATTAACCCTACCCGGTTCTGATGTACTGGACGCAGCCCCCAGCAGCCAGCGGCGAATTTGTCAAGGCCGTAGCCTTCCACATAGAGGGCGTTGGGCAAATTCCAGTAGAGTTGGGCACCGTTGAGGACATTGGGATGAGTGATTAAGCGATCGCATATTTGCGATATCGCTCTTGCCACGGGCAGGGCATCTCCTGCATAGCCGCCAATAGAAGCTCCTACACCAGTAGGGACAATTAAGACAACGGTGTAAGGAGGTTGATTCACGGCTTGACTGGTGTATCTTCCGAGAGAGTTACCACAGCTTCAACCTGTACTTTCTGCTGCTCATTATCGACATTAGTAATAGCCCAGCGTAAAGGTTCCCCCTGTTTTTGCAATTCTGCTTCAATTTCTTGGTGCAGCTTAACTGGCGATTCTTTGAGGTCAATTTCTGCGGTAATAAAGTGAGTTGTCATGTGATAATTCCTTTATGCTTTAGTTAATTTCTAGGTTCCGGGTTGACCAAATTGACGCTCATACACCTCATTTTCCTTCTCCGTGGTTAGTTTCAGGTTAGAACGAGGATAGGAAACACACAAGAGGGCATAACCTTCTGCTTGCAGTTCTGGACTAACACCCATGCCATCACTTTGCTCTACGGTGCCTTCCCCTACAATTTGGGCGGCACAGGTGGTACAGACTCCGGCGTGGCAAGAACTGGGACCAA
This sequence comes from Symploca sp. SIO2E9, assembly GCA_010692645.1. Classification (GTDB taxonomy): domain Bacteria; phylum Cyanobacteriota; class Cyanobacteriia; order Cyanobacteriales; family Coleofasciculaceae; genus SIO3C6. The sequence goes on along the minus strand of JAAHGS010000116.1, from coordinate 4 downwards.
GTTT
>JAAHGS010000115.1 GCA_010692645.1 Symploca sp. SIO2E9 | reverse complement strand
GTAGGGAGTAGGGAGTAGGGAGTAGGGAGTAGGGAGTAGGGAGTAGGGAGTAGGGAGTAGGGAGTAGGGAGTAGGGAGTAGGGAGTAGGGAGTAGGGAGTAGGGAGTAGGGAGTAGGGAGTAGGGAGCAGGGAGTAGGGAGCAGGGAACAGAACTAGGTGTATCTCAGTTATTCGAGAAACGCTATATTGTTCATTGGAGTTCGCGCAAGCTCTTATAAACTATGGCTTAGCATACTAGTTTGAATTCAGGTTGATTTTGTCAGTTGGTGATAATTCCAAAAACCAAAAATCAGCCAGAAGACAAGGAGAATGGTAGTAAGCAGTAAGACAGAAACTGGACCAAACTTGGCAATCAAAAGTGGTGCGGCAGCAGTGAATAAACCGCCCCCAACAATTGGTTCAAAGAACAGCTGTTTGTAAGCAAAACTCTCGAAAGCGCCGGAACGATTGAAGGGATCTACCATCCGCATCAACAACAAACCTGTTGCTGTGACGCCCATTGATTGACCCATATCCCCAATACCACGCTCAAACCAATAACTGGGAATAATACGGGGTGCTAGGTAAATAAAGCTGAGTACGTTCCAGGCAATCCCCGCTACGGACAGAATAAGAAAAGCACCAAAGTTAGAACCAATAACTTGTAATGAAATTGAAGCCAGTGCTGCTACAATTGTGACATCTAAAGATACTCCACCAATGTTATTGATCAATTGGCGATCGATTAGATAAGTACGACCCAAGCGTTCTAACAGAAGCTGTACAATAATTCCACCAATCAGTGCTAGAGGAAATAGAGGGATTGCAGATATTAGTTCAAGTCCTTCACCTCCACGGTTCCAGGTAATTGATTCGATCCAGGTTAGTGCCTGTAAGAGCAACCAGCCAATAGCTACTGCTACTCCCACAAAGCCAAAATGTACTGATAAGGGATCAATAAGTAAGGTGCTGAGGTGTTTGTCTCTTCTGGCATTAAATTCAGAATTATCCTGATCAACTGAATTAACAATTTCTGAGTGTTGGTGAGCGTCACTATTTACTGAAATATGCCCCTGTTTACGGCCCCACTCTGCTAAAATAACTCCTGCCAAAACCCCAGTAATAATGCCCACTGTGGCTAAGCCTAGGGCAATATCGGGTCCTGCCTCGAAGCCTAAACCCCTTATTGTCTGGGACATTCCTGCTGCTGTTCCATGTCCACCTTCAAAGGCTATCTCGATCAAAGCCCCAGCGATGGGGTCTAGTTTAAACAGAGGTGTCAATACCAGCAAGGCTAGTAAAAGTCCGACAACATATTGTCCCCAGGCAAGGCTTTGACCAAAAGCTACTTGAGGTGCTGCTCTGCGCCAAATGTCTCTGGGACTAGGTATAAACTCTCCCAGGAAAATGGTCGCAAAGACAATGTTGATAAAGACACCTGGTACTGCTGACCAAACATCCTGTATTGGTTGGGAAAATAGACCATTAGCTAGGAATGCTTCCTCACCACCTATAGTTTTTGCGATCGCACCGATAGCTTGGGACCCTAGCAGTAAAGCAATTACACCTGCAACAATTGAGCTGGGAATATATAGGGACTTTAACACAGCTATGCTTTGCCGGAGCCATCTTCCGAGCAAAATCAAAAAGCTGACTATCACCAAGGCGAAGAATACATCCTGTAGATCATAAGATGAGCCCTGGTTAGAAGCTCCTGCTGCTAGAGCAACTGAGGCTCTAGAGGTAGAGAATAAGTAGAAAAGCACAACGATAGTAAAGCCTAGTCGCAATAGTATCCAAGAGGTACTAACCCAAAAACCTTGCTTGGGTTGAGAGGATTTAGGAATAAAGAAGTTCAAGGGAGTTACAGAATTTTTGATTCTAAAGTTATATTATTGCAGTTCCGAGGGAATAAAGAGTGTTCATAGTTCATTGTTGATTGTTGATTGGGTTTGTATTCGACATTTGTGGTATACAAACCCAATGAACCATGAGCCATGAGCCATGAGCCATGAGCCATGAACCATGAACGCAAATGAGATACCATAAAATTTGTTAGGAACTGTGACGGTTTTAGCTATTAGGCGACAATCTGTTGCACAATAGCGCTACAGCTTTGATTTTTACTTAAATGCGAATTTTAAATCGTCCTCCTCAGTCAGAGATGGAAACGAAGCAGCGCATCCTCCAAGCAGCGCAAGTTTTATTTGCTCGTCGGGGGTATGACGGTACAACAACCCGCGATTTAGCTAGTGCTGCTGGCGTTGCCGAAGGTACCCTATTTCGCCATTTTGAAAATAAGAAAGCGATTTTAATTGAGGTTGCAACCCAGGGTTGGGTGGAAATTCTCACCGATTTACTGACGGAACTTAGTGAGATGGGCAGCTATAAGGCTGTGGCACAGGTGATGCGGCGGCGGATGATGCGGATGCGTGAGAATGCTGATATGATGCGGGTGTGTTTTATGGAGGCACAGTTTCACCCGGAATTACGCGATCGCATTCAGTCAGAAGTGATTATTAAAATGACGGATGTTGCTGAGGCTTTCTTTGAAACGGCTATGGAACGCGGTATCTATCGGCGCACTAATCCCAAGATAGTGGCGAGGGTATTTTTGGGAATGTTTGCTGTTGCTGGTTTCAGTGACGCTACGATTATGGAACCGGGAGCTTCTCCCCAGGCAATGCAAGAGATGGCAGAAGGAATTGCTGATATTTTCCTCAATGGTGTCTTAGTGAAGGAGTAATATCAAGTCCGGCAAATCAACCATAAGGGACTTCCAAATAAAAAAATATCCCATCGGTTAGGAGGAGAGGGGGAGATGGGGAGAGGGGGAGATGGGGAGAGGGGGAGATGGGGAGAGGGGGAGAAGAATCTTGACATCGTGTTTCTGGCGTCAATTGGATAATTTATTTCTTGGAGTTACCTAAAAACTTCTCCGTGTCACCGTGTCACCGCGTCACCGTGTCACCGCGTCACCGCGTCTCCGTGTCACCGCGTCACCGCGTCACCGCGTCACCGCGTCATTCCTTATACTCTTTGGCTTGTTGAATCCAGCTAGCTATTTTCTCTACAGGAGGGCATAAGTCTCGACGTTGCATTGTTGCTACCTGCACTCGTAAAATTTGCTGGTGTAATCTGCCGACGGGAGTTTGAGCTAACTGGTTGATGGAGGCGATGCCTGCATGGAGCAATAGTCCACAGTATTGGCAGCCAACTGTTGGTATGCGAGCTAAATCTGCTAGGGCAACCCATTTATTGACATACTGGGGCTTGATTTTGAGCTTAATTGCTAGCGCTTGTCTTGATTGGGGAGTGCTGGCTTTTTTTAGCAGTTGCCCAGTGGTGGTAATGCCGATTGCTTTGAGCTGGGATTGATCTTGATTGGATAATCCAGGTAGTTGATCAATTGACCAGTCAGCTGCTTTGCTGAGGTGGCGATGAGTTTTTGGTTTGGGGGACATCTCAATCAGCTAGAGAGGTTCTTCTATTGTGGCATTTTTCAATAAGGAGACTTTCAGTCAGGAGCTAGAAGCCTATGCTTGCCTGAAGGGAAGTGTAGGAGAAGTGACGGATTTAGTAAAATTGAGATTATAAATTAAAGTTGCTCTGTCAGGTGCGTCGTCTCTGTATCATAAATCTCTTTAAAAATCAGTTTTTGGAAACAAGCTTAGAGTCTAACTGTTCAATTGAGCCAGAAACCCAACCTTTTGAATCTAAAATCGAAATGTTACATCGGTTTTTTTCTCTACTATTGACTTTATCGCTGGTAGCGATTCCTCAAGTTGTGGTTGCCCAGAGTATTGAGCAATTATTTCAGCAGGGTAATGCTGCTCAAGATGCGGGAAATTTCTCTGAGGCAGAACATATTTTTCGTAGAGTCATTCAAAGCGAACCAAACAATACTGATGCTTACTACAATCTGGGCTTGGCACTGTATTATCAGGGAAAATTAGACGAAGCGATCGATAGTTACCAACAAGCAATTCAACGCGAACCAAATAATGCTGCTGCTTATAACAATCTGGGCCTTGCACTCCAGCAGCAGGGAAAACTACTCCGGCAGCAAGGAAATTCAGATGCAGCGATCGCTAAGCTAAACGAAGCCATTACCGAGTATAAGCGCTCTATTGAGATTGACACTAACTTTGTTACAGCTCACAACAATCTTAGAGAAGCCAAGCGGCTAGCAATACTCTGGTCTAATCCTCCAACTATAGCGATTGATGACAGAAAACACCTGCCCAGTGAAGAAGACAAACCCTTAGTAAAGGTATTTCGTTCTACAGTACAGATCATTGCTGAAGTTTCTGAAGGCAATTCTATTGGAGCAGGTTGGGTAGTTAAGAGGGAAGGCAATACCGTCTGGATTGTAACTAATCGTCATGTAATTAGCGGCGAGCAAACCAAACCCCCATCTGACAAGATTAAGGTAGAATTTTTCAGTGAACTGCCTGACGAGAAGCGCCCCCGCTACGATGCCACAGTTCATCAGACAATGACCTTCCTTCTCAAGCAGCAACAGTTGGCAGCTTAGAACTGCAATTAGGTCAACAGCCCCTCACAGTTAGTTTGGCAATGTTCAATCTGCCTGAATTAGGCATGCAAAGAGATAATGCCTAAAACTCTTGTTACTTCTGCCTCCTGCCTTCTGCCTTCTGCCTCCTGCCTTCTGCCTCCTGCCTTCTGCCTTCTGCCTCCTGCCTTCTGCCTCCTGCCTTCTGCCTCCTGCCTTCTGCCTCCTGCCTTGCTAGCAATTTTGAGCATCCAAAAACTTTAACTGTTGATAAAGCATCCGAATCTGAGGCAAATTAACTCCTGCTTTCGCTGCAATCTTTAAAGGATTACTAAAAATTGCCTCGATTTCTAGGGGACGACCTAAATCGTAGTCAATCTTCATGCTGGTGCGGTATGGTTTCATCTTGGTGGTATATACCAGCATCTTTTCAATGAAGCTTTCAGGAATTAAGCGATTCCAACTTTGGGCCCCTAGGGCTACCTCCTGCATAATCTGTTCAATTAAGGAGCGCATTTCCCTATCTGCCATTAGTTGCTCTGTTGTCGCATCTAGTACTACGGAAAGCCCATTATAGGGAATATTCCAGACTAGTTTCTGCCAGCGACTGATGAGCAAGTCTTCACTAAGCAAAACTTCAATTCCTGCACTTTCAAAGTCTGCAGCCAGCTGACGCATTCTCTGGGTAATGCCTACAGATTGATAGTTGGGGAGGTATTCAGCGATGGTAATTGTGCCGTAATCAAGGTGGCGGATATGTCCAGGACCAATTTTATTAGAACAAACAAAGCACATGGCACCCATTACCCGCTGTGCTCCTACAATCTTGGCGACTTCTTCTTCTATACCCAAGCCATTTTGCATCACTAAGACAAAGCTAGTGTCTTTAATCAGGGGAGGCAACAACTTAGGCAACAGGTGATTGTTGGTAGTTTTGAGTGCCACAACCACCACATCGCTAGGGGGAATATCGCCTACATTACGGTAAGCGTTAACTTCAGGCAGAGTAAAGTTACCCTCTGGTGACTCGATTAACAAACCATTTTGGCTGACGTGCTGGTAATCGCTATGGAGCAGAAAGTGTACCTTGCCTCCGGCTCGTTGCAAGCGACTGCCGTAAAATCCGCCAATAGCGCCAGCGCCTACGATAGTATAGCTGAAATTGACCATACCTATCTTAACTTCTCCTCGACTAATATTATGCATCCAGTCGATTACTTTATAGTTGTCATCTACCTAATATCTATAGTTATTTTGGGATTTATTCTCCAACGGAAGGCTTCTGAGGGGATAGAGTCTTACTTTCTGGGAAATCGTAATTTGCCTTGGTGGGTTTTGGGTGCCTCCGGGATGGCTTCTAATACTGACATTGCTGGCACAATGCTGATTACTGCCTTAATCTATGCCTTGGGAACTAAGGGATTTTTTATCGAAATCCGGGGTGGCGTTGTTCTGGTGATGGCGTTTTTTATGATTTTTATGGGTAAGTGGAATCGGCGAGCACAGGTGATGACTTTGGCTGAATGGATGCGCTTGCGTTTTGGTTCAGGAACTCAAGGAAGTCTGGCTCGGATTATTAGTGCGATCGCTAATTTGGTAATCTCTATTTGGATTATTAGTTACTTTGCTGTTGGGGGCGGGAAATTCTTTGGGGAATTACTGGCTATTAATGACCGCTTCGCGGCAATTTTTATGATTTTACTGGCGATGGGATACACAGTCGTCAGCGGTTTTTACGGTGTAGTCTGGACAGATGTATTTCAGGGAGTATTGATTTTTATTGCCATTATTTATGTCTGTGCGTACGCTCTACACACAGCGACGATACCAGATGAATTTTTAATTTCGGTTCCCTTGGCAGAGGGCAATTTCCAGTCCATTACTACCACTGTCAGTGATTGGAGCAATCTTGGCTTGCCAATGGAACTTAATCTGCCTGGGCAATATTCTGCTTATAATTTGTTCGGCATTACCATTTTCTTCTATCTGTTGAAAACGACTCTCGAAGGATGCAGTGGAGTGGGGGGCTATATGAACCAAAGATATTTTGCGGCTAAAAGCGATCGCGAAGCTGGATTACTTTCTCTGTTCTGGATATTATTGCTTGCCTTTCGTTGGCCTTTGGTAACGGCTTTTGCTGTACTGGGTATCCATTATGGGGTTACCCAAGAGGTAATTGTTGACCCTGAACTTGTTTTGCCTAAAGTTATTGCCGAATACATCCCAGTGGGAATCAAGGGATTACTAATCGCTTGTTTTATTGCCGCAGCGATGTCTACTTTTGATTCAATTATTAACTCCAGTGCTGCTTACTGGGTTAAGGATATTTATCAAGCCTATATCAATCCCCAAGCTAATCGCCAACAACTGCTCTTTCAAAGTCGCTTTGCCTCAATTGTGATTGTGGTGCTGGGATTACTATTTAGTTTTCCTGTAGTCAATATCAATGATATTTGGGGATGGCTCACCTTAGGATTCGGCTCAGGACTGTTTGTGCCTCTATTATTGAGATGGTATTGGTGGCGCTTCAATGGATATGGCTTTGCCCTGGGGACAGTGGTAGGGATAATCGCGGCAATCAGTACCAAATTTATGGGAATTGACTTACCTGAATATGCTAATTTTTTGATTCCCAGTCTTTGCTCCTTCGCCGGATGTATCTTAGGGACGATGGTAACAGAGCCAACGGATCAGGAAGTTATAGATAATTTCTATAAAATTACTAGACCCTTTGGTTTCTGGGGAAAAGTCAGCAAAAATTTACCCTCACCTATCCAGGCAAAAATTAAAGCTGAGAATTACAGAGACATACTCTCTACGTTGATAGCTGTTCCTTGGCAGTTGAGCTTGTTTCTCATGGGAATAATGCTAATCATGAAACGCTGGGATAATTTCGGCATATTACTACTATTTTTTATGCTGTTATCCATTGGTTTGTACTTCACCTGGTTTAGGCATCTTGCTAAGGAAGTTAAGGTAGAGGGGGAGAGGGGGGGATGGGGCGATGGGGAGATGGGGAGATGGGGAGATGGGGGGATGGGGAGATGGGGAGATGGGGAGAGGAAAAGCTAGTTTTTATAAAACAGTGCAAAGTGCAATTTAGATGCATAACAACTTCCTTACCATAAGAAAAACTTGTAACTTGTGAAAATTTAGTTTATAAATTCAAATCGATGCCAGATTAAGCTTGGGCAGTTATTAAAAATAATTCTTATTTATTGTGAGTGATTTCATGTATTTGGGTCGTTTCAAAGATTTGGTACAAGATCTGATACAATTAATTATTATGGTTTTCGTGTAAGTATTTTTAATTAAATCCAGGTTATCCTCGGCTACAATCCCTGTATTCTCGATAAAACTTTCGCTCATTGCCTGCGAGTTGATAATAGCTGACTCCCTCTTCAAGAACAAATTTTTTGAGCGAGGTTGACACTGCTCATTCAGGAAGTCTTAATAGTTCATTAAGACATAAGCGATGAACCATGAACCATGAACTATGAGCAATGAACGTATTAATAGCCCAACTCACCTTCCCCCTCAATCTGACCCACCACTTTCACCTCGGCAGACCTTGCCAACAATGTACGATTTACTTAGCGAAGACCCAGAGGAACCAGGTTTGCCTGACGAGTTTCATCCCTTGCAATCTCAGTTGCTGTGGACAACTTTTCGACCGCGCAACTGGAATCAAGACCAGGTCTTCAGTAGCATGGATCTCAACCTTTACTATGACCTGAGACATCCTCAATGGTACAAGCGCCCCGATTGGTTTGGTGTTGTGGGAGTATCGAGGCTCTATGATGGGCGAGACTTGCGTCTGAGCTATGTGATTTGGCAGGAACAGGTTAGTCCTTTGGTGATAGTTGAGTTGCTCTCCCCAGGTACAGAAGAGGAAGATTTGGGGCAAACTGTCAGTGAACCAGGGAAACCTCCGACTAAGTGGCAGGTTTATGAGCAGATTCTGCGTGTTCCTTACTACGTTGTCTTTAGTCGTTACACTGACCAGATGCAAGGGTTTTGCTTGGTAGGAGAGCGTTATCAAAAAGCCCAATTGACTAAGGGGCGCTTGCTAATTCCTAGCATTGAACTAAGTTTAGGTTTGTGGCGAGGAAGTTATGAAAATATTGAGCGGCTGTGGTTACGGTGGATGACAGCCTCAGGGGATTTAATTCCTCTTGCTAGCGAGGAATTGAGTGCGGCTGAGCAACGGGCTAAGGCGGCTGAGCAACGGGCTAATGCTGCTGAGCAGGAGGTGAGATTACTGAGGGCGCGACTGCGTGAGTTGGGCATTGACTCAGAGCAATTGAATGATCAAACTGATCAAGATGATACTGAGTAAAATCCTAATTTCATTAGACCTAGATATCGTCGTTTCAAAAATCAGTACAATGCCAGTACCCCAGCAATCCCACATACTTAGGAGTTACGCATTGACAGAAAGTGTACTATGTGCACTGTCGGTTTCAGACATTAAAACCTGATTTTTAGAGCATTTTTTAGCCATCGCTATCTATCAAAAGGTTACCTTCAAAAGCCTGAAATGACCAAATTAGGCTGATGCACATGATGTTCAATTTGTATAGTGCGTAAGTCCTATTCCTCTTCTGTCACTCTCCGGTTATTCCTATTATTAATACTTTCTAGAAAGAAGGTATATTAGGTGATACAGCGTTTGCTCATCAAATTTCTACAATTTCCCGGCTCTGAGCAATTTCTATGAAGGAAAAAGTCTGCGATTGCCTTCGGCACTAGCGAAGCTAATCGCCTACCATGTAAGAACTCTAGAATTCAGCAATGGCAAAGCTTTTCGGAGAGTGACAGAAGAGGGATAGTACTTTGGATCGTGGGAGTGGGTCAATGCATAAACTTACCTCTGCAAAGAAGCAAAATGTTTCTGTAACATTTGATGGACAAAAGCGAACTTAGGCATGATGCTAAAGCTGCTATCACTGAAGGAATGACTAAGGATATCTGCACTTCTAAATCATCTGTAACTAGCGTTCCAAAATGTAATACAGCAATCAAACCCACTATTAGACTAAGAAGAATTCTAGAAGCAATAGGATATACCCATTCTTGCGTAAATGTTTGTAACCACTCGGGCTGTATCTGCTCAATTTCAGTTTTTCTATATTGTTGAAGAAACTGATTGATTGCTATGACGCAATCTCCCCTACGGTCTTCTCTAACTTGATCTAAACCATCTAAAAGAAGTAATAACTGTTGATTGGTAAACCCTAAAAGTTGTACTTTGTCTAAGCGATCGCTAATCTGAATAGCAAGATAACCAATCCGTCCTTCTGTTACTTCTAAGTACTTGACAAAAGACACATTATCTTAATTTCTGATAATTGCTCCCATTCCCACTATTTCCCCTCCTCTTGTTCCTATGTCTCGTGCCAAAGCCCTACAATACTACGTTCTAACCAGACTACTACTCGCTCCCCTAATGCTGTGGACGATTATCACAGTAGTATTCCTATTACTAAGAGCAACCCCAGGAGATCCTGTCGATGCTGTCTTAGGAAATCGAGCTCCAGATAGTGTTAAGGAAGAATATCGCCAAAGATTAGGACTTTCAGAGCCTTTGTTACTACAGTATCTACGCTACCTTGGAGCCATACTACATCTAGACTTAGGAACTTCTATTACTAGTCAAGGGCAAAAAGTCTGGGAAATTATTTGGCAGCATTTCCCGGCAACATTGGAGTTAACAGTCTTCGGGATAAGTATTGCTTTCCTCGTGGGCATTACCGTCGGTACCATAGCAGCATCCCGCAGTGGCACTGTTTGGGATGTCGGAGGACGTCTATTTGGCATCATCACCTACTCACTACCCCTATTCTGGGTGGGTATGATTGTGCAATTAATTTTCTCCGTGCAACTGGGCTGGTTTCCTCTAGGAACACGCTTCCCGATTAACTTATCGACACCAGAAGGTTTTACTGGTCTTTACACACTCGATAGTCTCTTAAGCGGTAACTTGAACCAATTTTTTACTGCCTTATATTATCTTGCTCTACCTAGTATTACCTTGGGAGTACTTCTGAGTGGAATCTTCGAGCGCATTGTGCGGGTGAACCTCAAACAAACCCTGAAAGCAGATTATGTTGAAGCTGCTAGGGCTAGAGGCATTCCCGAAGTGCCAATTGTCTTTGCCCATGCTCTCAAGAATGCGATGATTCCGGTAATTACAGTACTGGGACTAACCCTTGCCGCCTTATTGGGTGGAGCAGTATTGACAGAAGTCACATTTTCTTGGCCTGGGTTAGGTAATCGATTGTATGACGCTATTTCAGCGCGAGATTATCCCACTGTGCAGGGAATTATGGTGTTTTTTGGAACAATCGTTGTCTTCGCTAGTATTGTCATCGATATTATCAACGCTCTCATTGATCCACGCCTTCGGTATTAACAAGCTGCGGTTGGAGGGGGGAATGGGGAGAGGGGGAGATGGGGAGAGAAAAAGCGAGTTTTCCTATCTTGGCCAGCTCAAGCTTGGACGGTTATTAAAAATAATTCTTATTTATCACAAGTGATTTTACCTATTTGCGTTGTTTCAGAGATTTGGTACAAGATCTGATACAATTGGTTATTATGGTTTTCGTATAAGTATTTTTAATTCAATTGAAGCGATCGTCGACGATAAGCCTAGTATTTTCGATAAAATTTTCGCTCATTGCCTGTGAGTCGATCAAACTTTACTACCCCTTCAAGAACAAATTTTTTAACTAGGTTAAAACTACCAGTTGGGCAGTGTTAATAGTTCAATGAACCATGAGCCATGAACCATCCGGATAACTGCACTCAACTCAGTATGTATTAATGAAATCTATTCGGTGCAGATGCAAGTTCAGATTGATAGAGCAGAGAAACCAATGTCAACTAATTATCCAATTATAGAAACACAACTGAGACTGATTAGAGCCTTACAGAAAGGATATGTTGAAGCCTTAGAAGCAGGAGACTGGCAAGCGGCAGATTACCGCTGTTCTCACTTAAACAAGTTGTGCGAAGGTCTCAATCATCTTAGTCAGTTACTGCCTAGGGAAAATATCCTCCCGGAGGTAATAGCACCAAGAAATGTCAGAAATGCTAATGGCTGGGTTAGTACAATTCGCTCTCATAACTCTAATCATGCCCTAACTCAATCCTCTGACAATGGCGACAAGCCTTCAAATTCTGCCTCACTGCCATCAGAGACAACGCGCAATGAATGGGGTAATGGTTTTCCAATGGATCAACCACCAATCGATGAGGTTTGGTAGTAAAGAAAATTCAGGTTCACTCGCCAGATTTAGCTTAGGCGATGCCGGGAAAGTCCAAGAGAATGCATAAAAATAGAAATGTAGCCTGTCTTTCCCTTTCTAACCTTGAGAGATCTTAACTCAACCCAATCTAACCAGGTGTCTGAACCTCAGACATCCCCCGCCAGTAGTAATCGGCAGGAAACTCACCTCAAACGCACTCGCGCCAGTTTGCGGCAAGCACTTTCTTGGTATGCTCATCTTCATCGCCATCAGAAAAACCTGCCTGATGTCGAACTCCAAGCATTGCTGCAAGATGATTTGGAGGTTTTGAAGTCAAGCCTTGATAAGCTAGATCAAGGAGTATTTCACATTGCTGCTTTTGGTCTAGTCAGTCGCGGTAAGTCGGCGGTACTTAATGCCTTGTTAGGACAGAAAATTCTGCAAACTGGTCCTCTCCATGGCGTTACTCAATGGCCGAAATCTATACGCTGGAAACCTAATACCGAAGCTAAGGTACAGCTAGAGTTGACTGATACACCTGGATTGGACGAAATTCAGGGTGAAGTAAGGGCGCAGATGGCGCGGCAAGTTGCTGCTCAATCAGATTTAATTTTATTTGTAGTTGCTGGTGATATCACCCGCACAGAGTATCAAGCACTTTCTGAGCTGCGGCAAGCCCAAAAGCCAATTATTTTAGTTTTTAATAAAATTGACCTTTATCCGGATCGAGACCGTCAAACAATTTATCCACAACTGCAACAACTAGGCAGTGGCAAAGCTAGTGATAGGCGTCTGCAAAAACTCTTATCAGCAGAGGAAGTGGTGATGGTAGCTGCTGAACCTGCTGCTGTGAAAGTGCGAGTTGAGTGGCCTGATGGTAAGGTAACCTACGAATGGGAAACGCCGCCTCCTCAAGTGGATGAGCTTAAGCAGAAAATCTTGAGTATTCTTAATCAGGAGGGTAAATCACTTCTAGCTCTCAATGTCCTATTTCAGGCACGTCATGCCGAAGCTGAGATTGCTAAAAAAACTCTTGAACTGCGCCAAACAGAAGCTGAAGAATTAATCTGGCGCTTCGCTAAGTACAAAGCGTTGGCAGTTGCGATCAATCCGATTGGTATTCTCGATGTCTTGGCTGGTGCCTTCACTGATTTGGTGCTAATTCGCTCCCTAGCACGGCTCTATGGTCTACCGATGACTGGCTATGAAGCAGGAAAGCTGTTGAGGAAGATTTTAGCTAGTTCTGGCGGCTTACTAATTGGTGAATTGGGCAGTAGCGTTTTATTTGGGGTGGGCAAGAGTGCTGCTGCTGTTGCTACTACTGTCACCGGACCTGGAGGTATTATCGCCTATTCTGGGGCAGCGATCGCTCAAGCCAGTATTGCTGGTTACGGAGCTTATGCTGTTGGTCAGGCAGCACAGGTTTATCTGCAACAAGGCTGTTGTTGGGGACAATTTGGTCCAAGTACAGTGATTCAAGATATTCTCAGTCAGGTAGATTCAGACACCATTGTCTATCGTTTGCGGCAAGAGTTGGGACGACAATTAAATAGAACTCTGTCGTCTTAAAAATCTTTGCCAGCTCAGGGCAACCACTAAGAAACTGGTGATTTCCCTGATGACAAAAGGACTATCGGTAGTGGAAAATAAACTATACTGTGATAAGAATAATTTTTATCCGACTACTGCCACTACAGCAATCAGTGAAATAAACCAAAGAAAGAATGAACAGAGTACCTTGCTCAGCCAAAAGTGAGACACCTCTATTACACCGAGCTGTATTTGAGATAATTAATGGAAAAATTTGTATTGCTGAAGAAGATTACAGAGAAGGAACTGTTAAACTCTTTGAAGAAGTAGACTGCCAAGCTGGAAAAATTACCTGCAAGAGTTTCAAAATATCGGCGAAGGCATCAAAGCAGGGAGAAGAGCTGAGTATTAGTGCTTTAATCTTCGAGAAGATTTTCTCAAACCACCAAGCCTTGACTCAATTTTATAACCAGTCTCAAGATTTTACTGACTTCGAAGATGAAGCACAACAAATCATTGAGCAATTCTTTTATCAACTTAAAATTATCGATAAGAATCCTGAAGCAATTCTAGGCAAACCAGAAGTTTTCAAAAAACCTATATTTTTATTGAAAAATGATCTTGATAAATTGATAAGGGAAAAAGCTTTAAATAAAATTACTGGAAGCATAATAATTTCTGGTTATTCAGGTAGTTGTATAGTCACTGAGTCTACAACGAAACCACTAACTAAATCACAATGTGAAAGTATAGGTAAAAACATAGCAGCTAAAAGTGAACATCTTGTTCTGCTCAAGCAAAGTGTAAAAACATGGAACGACTGGAGGCAAAAGAATTCTGAAATAATTCCGCTGTTGAGTAGGGTAGATCTTAGAGAGATTAACCTCATTGGAAAGAACTTAATGAGAACATACCTCAGTGGAGCAAATCTTAGTGAAAACAACCTCAGTGGAAATAACCTTAGTGAAGCAAACCTTAGTGAAGCAAACCTCAGTAGAATTCAAGCACTAGGGACTAACTTCAACAGTGCAATACTGACTGGGGCCTGTATACAAGACTGGAATATTAATAGTCAAACTAACTTGAACAATGTGATTTGTGAGTATATTTATCTACGGGAAGGTCAGCAGGAACGCCGCCCCAGTAGTCGTAACTTTGCTCCAGGAGAGTTTACTAAGTTATTTCAAGAGTCACTAGAAACCGTTGACTTAATTTTCCGCGAAGGGGTTGACTGGAGAGCTTTTGCTTACTCATGGGCGAATACTCAAATCGAAAATGAGGGCATTCCGCTAACCATCCAGAGTATTGAAAACAAAGGAGATGGAGTTGTTTTAATCAGGGTTAGCGTTCCTGCTGATGCAGATAAGGTAAAATTACATGAAGACTTCATGAAGGGTTATGAGTTCGCAAAAAGAGAATTAGAACCACTATATCAAGCAAGACTTGAGGATAAAAAACAAGAGATTAATGGATTATTGTATTTATTCAATCAAGCTCAAGAAAAACTAGGTGAGGTTCCCAAGTTAATGGCAGAAAAATCTACATATGATCTGCGTGGTGCTAAATTTGGTGTCGGTGTCAATCAGGGAAATATTGACACTGAAAATCTATCAGGAATCCACAATGAGGCTCCAGATAAAGAATAGGACTTGCCCGAAGCGATCGCCTTAAAGACAAGATTCTTTTAAAAGCTGGTTGCGACTAAGTTTCCTTTGTTTTCTGCCAGTCTTCTAAAGCACCAATCACAAAACTAGCTGCCGGATGAGATAGGAATTGCTCGAAAGCTTTAACAGTACCCACCTTCAACGCACTGAGTACCCGTGCTGCTAGAGCCGGGTTATTATCTATATGCTTGATAGCTTCAACAGCCACTGTCATCTTTTCTGAAGTCGTATTGGTAGAATAGGACTGGTCTAGCTGTTCGAGTAGTTGCTGAATTTCTGCGGCTGTCTGAGCTAGATTCTGTTTAGAAGTTTCATTAATGGTTCCAGCTAACTTCTCTGTGTTGACTGTTCCAGTATTAACACCAACACCAAAGTTACCATTCTGGTTAATTTTAGGTTCTGACATAAATTTACTTTCCATTTTAGCTTCAATATTAGTGGGATTAGCAGCTATCAGTCTAACAATCTCCATTATCTCTGCGCGATGCTCCCTATGAATTGCTATTTCTTTGTCCTTAGTATTTTGGATAGTTAGATGACTGATAATTGACAGCATCTCTGCTATCTGTTCATGACATCTTGTGATCTCACTCTCTTTAGCTTTGAGTTCTCCCTTATATGTTTCTTCAATAGCTTTGAGCACTCTTTGGAAAGACGACTCAAGATTGTCGATTTCTGTTGATCTTGAAAACTCAGTGCCAGAAGAGTCTGGCGGGATGGAAGTCGGGCGAGTAATGCTGTCGAAAGGCTCGCTTCTGTTTGAGCTAGAAATTGGATTAGAATGCGGCTTGAGACTAGAATATTCTGGTGGTGTGGGAGTAAGCTGAGAGCCTGAAGCACACAGTTGTGTATCCACCTCTTTTGGGGATAAAGCTTCTTGTGCAGTAGTAGGTTTAGCATAAACATCAGCACTTTCAGGCTGTAAAGGCGGCTGATCTGAAGTGACCATTTCTCAGGCTATGAGGGGTCAACAAGTTATACGAACAAGTTTCTGCACATCAGGATAAAAAACATCAGAATAAAAAAAGCCTAACTGAAAAATACAGAGGTTTTTTAAATGACGAATGCTTATTCCATTTTGGGTCAAACTCAACGACTACGTATTAGTGATGGAGTAATTGCTCCTATTGTTAGTGGCTGTGAATCAGCAAATCGTCTACTCATACTAGTTTGGTCGCAATTAGGAGATTTTGACAGCCTTGAATATGCCTGGTGGCTACAACGGGAATCAGAAAAGCTAATTGCCAAAGGAATAACCATCAGAGCTATTGGTATTGGCGATCGCTCTGCTGGTCTAAAATTTTGCGATTACACAGGGTTTCCACAGGAATGGTTATTTGTCGATCCTGAAGCAGAAATTCATACCTTATTAGGACTGTATCCAGGTTTATCCTGGAAATTTCCCTTGCTCTCAACTGCGCTCAATAGTTGGTTAAATCTAATCTTGATGTGTGCTGGCATTGGTAGCCCTGGAACTATTGCCGAAGTTTTTCGCGGTTATAGGGGCGATCGCAAAGCACCCCAGTTGATTGCTGATGATGAGGTTATTGGAGATACACCTCTACCACCAATGAAAGGTTCATTTTTCAAGCTGGCAGGAGGCAGTGGCTTCCAGCGTCCATTTGAACTAGCAACTATACGTTTGCAAAATATGAGCGAGGTTCTCAGCAACTGGAAAACCTACGTTCCGCAGTCAGCTTATTTGACTCAACGGGGAGGTACTTTTCTATTCGACCAAGCCGGAAATTTACTATATGAACATCGTGACCGTGGTATTCTCGGCTTTGCAGAGAATATGAGCCGCCCCTTATCATTTTTGCTCGAAGAGTGAGTTGCGAGAACTCCAAGTCAAACATCCTTAGTGCAACATTTAACCTGTTAAAACCTCATACAAGCTCAAATTCCAACCTGTATAGCATCACCTGTAACGGTAATGGCTGTTGCCTGCAAAGCTCGAATCATATTCGAGCTTTTGCAGATCATTTTATCTTCTAATGTATGTTATCCAATTCATAGACTTGAAAACTAGTGCGCTTCACACTTGAAGAAAGTATAGCCTCGTTTAGAAATGGTTGTATTGACGCGTCTTATTGATTTCCAACTTAGCATTAACCTTGGCAAAGTTAGGAAAGTCGTTTACCTGTTTACCTCGTATTAACCAAATTTTATTTAATAATTATTCTTCCCTTAACCTTTGAGCTATGAAGACTTAACTATAAACAGGTATGCTGTTTCTTATCTTTTGATAAACCAACAAAAGGGGGCAGTATAAATGGTTGCAAGTAAATCTAAATTCAAGTCTAACCGTCTGACAATAATGGGTGCGATCGCTACAGCAGCAGCAACTTTTGCTCTAGCGGTGCCTGCAGTTAAATCCCAAGGTAGAAGCACCATCAAGATTGACGGTTCCAGCACCGTCTACCCAATTACCGAAGCTGTTGCCGAAGAGTTCCAAAAAGAGCAACGGGGTGCAGTGCAAGTAACTGTAGGTATTTCCGGGACTGGCGGTGGTTTCAAAAAGTTTTGTAGTGGACAAACCGATATCTCTGATGCCTCTAGACCGATTAAGGATTCTGAGAAAGAGAAATGTGCAGCAGCAGGAATTGAATACATCGAATTACCAGTAGCTTACGACGCGATAACCGTTGTCGTCAATAAGTCCAATCCTATCAACAGCATGACTGTTGCTGAACTCAAGAAAATGTGGGAGCCTGCCGCCGAAGGTACAGTTACCAAGTGGAATCAGATTAATTCCAGCTGGCCAGATGCATCCCTAGAACTTTTTGGTCCTGGTGCTGACTCTGGTACCTTTGACTATTTCACCAAAGCCATCAACGGCGAATCCCAGGCAAGCCGCTCTGACTTTACTCCCAGTGAGGATGATAACGTTCTCGTCTTAGGTGTAGAAAACAATCCAACCGCTCTTGCCTACTTTGGTTATTCTTATTACGAAGAAAATAAGGACAAACTTAAAGCGATCGCTATTGACGGTGGCAGTGGTCCTGTAACTCCCTCTGCAACAACAGTGCGTGATGGCAGCTACAAACCCCTGTCAAGACCAGTCTTTATCTATGTCAGTACTAAGGCTGCCGATAGACCAGAAGTGAAGCAGTTTGTTGAATTTTACCTCAATAATGCCAGTGCTTTAGTTCCGGAAGTTGGCTCGGTGCCACTCTCAGACGGAGATTATCAAAAATCGATGGCACGTTTCCAAAGCCGTACAACCGGTAGTGCTGCTGCCAATCGCTAATTTGAACTAGGTTCTAGATTAATCGATGAGGTAGGGGCACACCAGTGCTGTGTCCCTATCAAAACAGAGAAGGAAACAATATTGATTACCTAAATGTTAGCTACAAATACTTTTCAAGTAATAAAGCAATAAAAAAGAAATATTATTGTTATTACTTATTACTTATTACTTAAATCCAGACTATTTGTAATATTCTTGCCTCCATTTCCGACAACACCTGACACCTAAAACTTTATGACCCAAAAGCCACTACGACTCTCATCGACAGAGCATTTTTCCCCCAAATTAATTCGCAACCTGCGAGAAAGGGCAATTGAGTTTCTTCTCTTTCTAGCAGCTTTATCGGCAGTAGCAACGATGGCTGCTATCTTGTTTATTCTTTTGGAGGAATCCCTGTCCTTCTTTAAACAGGTATCGGCGGTGGAATTCTTCACTGCTACAAAATGGACGCCGCTATTTACCAATCCTAGCTACGGAATTTTACCGCTAGTATCAGGAACACTAGTTACTTCCACCGTCGCCTTGTTAGTAGCTATACCTCTAGGAACAATTGCGGCAATTTATCTGAGTGAATTTGCGCCTCCCCGTCTGCGTGAAATCTTTAAACCAGCCCTAGAGTTATTGGCTGCTATTCCGACAATCGTTTATGGTTATTTTGCTTTGCTGTTTGTGACGCCGTTGTTGCAGTTAATTTTTCCTACTCTGCCCGGTTTTAATATGTTGAGTGCAGGGATAGTCATGGGTATGATGATTATTCCCTTGATTAGTTCAATTAGTGAAGACGCAATGCGGGCAGTGCCGGTAGGTTTGCGGGAAGGTTCCTATGCCGTGGGAGCAACCCGCTTGCAGACAGCTTGGCAAGTAGTTTTTCCTGCCGCTATTTCTGGAATCAGTGCCGCCTATATTCTGGCAGCTTCCCGTGCAGTTGGCGAGACTATGATTGTGGCAGTTGCCGCTGGCTTGCGGCCCAATCTTACCTGGAACCCTTTCGACCAAGCTGCAACCATCACAGCTTATATTGTACAGGTGAGTCTAGGAGACTTGCCTCACGGCAGCCTAGAGTACCAAACGATTTTTGCGGCTGGTCTGACCTTGGTAATCATGACTTTAATCTTAAATATCATCGGGTATTTTCTAGCTAAGCGCTATCGAGAAATTTACTAAGCATTAGTCAATGCAAGGCAGAAGCTTGATCAAAACCATCTCCCCGAGCCATCCCCCCCCCTCCCCCCCCCCCCCCCCCCCCCCCTCCTCCCCCCCTCCCCCCCCCCCCCCCCCCCCCCCCCCCCCCCCCC
>JAAHGS010000114.1 GCA_010692645.1 Symploca sp. SIO2E9 | reverse complement strand
TCCGGATCAGAAGTTGTCCGCTAGACCTACTTCGCCTTTTGTATGTGCGCATTACCGCGCTTGAGTAATTTAGCACGAAGAAAAGTCCCCCTACAAGGGGGAGGCACCAATCCCATTTTTTTGGTCATAATCTGCTCCCCTCTCCCAAAGTTGGGAGAGGGGCTGGGGGTGAGGGCTCCGGGGGTGAACGAAATTTTGCGTGGGATTTGAATTCTCCGCGTCTGGGCGTCTGGGCGTCTGGGCGTCTGCTTAATTATTTCCCCACGCCTTTTTTCGCTCACCCGGGCTCCGGCGCTGTAAGGGCGCACATCGGTGTGTCCCTACATTCAATCGCTTATCTAGCTAGATATTAGCTAGTTTGATATACTATAATTTCAGAGTTATGGCGGCATAGCCAAGTGGTAAGGCAGGGGCCTGCAAAGCCTTTATCCCCAGTTCGAATCTGGGTGCCGCCTTTTCTAAAGGATGCAGAGACACTCCGGAATTTGGGGACATGGGGAAAGAATGTATCGCCAGTGAACCATGAAGCCAGCAAAGACAAAGAAAAAGAACTTTTCCAGCTTCAAAAAGGCGGAGGCCTTTAAGCTGCTAAACCTAAAGGATCTAATTCCTTGGGAAATTGATGCTGATCCCATCCCACCCAGTGAATTTTTTCAGAAACGATTGCAAAGACTGCAGCGCTTTGACCTAGAAAGTTATGAAGAATCTAAAAAACTATTGATTGATGCAATTTGTGAAGAAGGACTTGAGGGATGTGACCGTTTAAAAATCTGGAAAGGAGCAAGCTTAGAAGGTGATGTAACTACCGGGAATGTGGATTACTTAGTTGCCGAACACAAGAGATATTTAGAAGCGCCATTACTCTGTATTATTGAAGCCAAGCGCGATGACTTTGAGCAAGGCTTAGCCCAATGTTTAGTAGAGATGCAAGCCTGTCAGTGGCAAAATCGTCAACTGGGCAAAGATATTGAAATTATGGGCATTGTCACCAATGGGGAGGGCTGGAGGTTTTACAAACTGACAAACCAAAATCAAGTATACGAAACTCTGCTCTACGGTATTGCCAATATGGCGCAAGTTTTAGGCTTACTCCACTATATTTTCCAGCTATGCCAAGAGAATTTAGGAGAGAGGGAGAGTTAAAGTAAAATTCTATAGAGACGTTGCAAGGCAACGCCTCTACAAAATTCTCGTTATTCAGGAATACCGAGAACCTCGCCCGTACCTTCAATCACTTTACCAATGGTATAGGCAGTAATGCCCTGTGATTCAAACCAACTCAAGGTTTGCTCTGCCTGAGTTGGCGGTACAATTACCACAAAACCAATGCCCATATTAAAGGTATTAAACATCTCTTTAGCACTGACATCACCAGCTTGAGCTAGCCACCGAAAAATTTGCGGAATTACCCAACTAGTGGGATCAATCTGAACCGATTGACCAACACTAAGGCAACGAGGTAAGTTTTCTGGTATGCCACCACCGGTAATGTGAGCCATAGTGCGAATCTCAATACCAGAGCCAAGGGCATCAAGAACAGGTTTAACATATATCTGAGTGGGCGTTAACAAAACTTCACCTAAACTGTTACCACCAAGCATTTCTGGACAAGCGTCCCAGTTTGAGGTACCAGTATCTGAAGCAGACTCACTGACAATTTTCCGCACCAAACTAAAGCCATTACTATGAACACCCTGACTTGCTAAACCAATGGCAACATCTCCCACTTGTACCTTAGAACCGTCTAACATCTGGCTCTTTTCGACAATTCCCACACAAAATCCTGCTAAATCATACTCTCCTGGTTTATAAAAACCAGGCATTTCTGCCGTTTCCCCTCCCAGCAAAGCACAGCCAGCAAGGCGACACCCTTGGGCAATACCAGCAACCACCTGGGTTAATTGCTCAGAATTGAGCTGGCTAGTTGCCAAGTAATCTAAGAAAAATAGGGGTTGGGCCCCAGAAGTCAAAACATCATTAACACACATTGCTACTAAGTCAATCCCTACTGTATTGTGACAATTAAGGTCTTGAGCAAGTTTGAGATTAAACTAAGCCACCTAGTCACCTAAGCGACTCGTCTTCAAAACCGGACATGAGACTTTCACCTCATCCGGCTCCTCAATGATTTGGTGCTTGCAAGGCACACCTACAGCTGTGATCAAGTATGAGTAAGTAACCGCATTAATTGGTTATCTTTCTGTTTACTCGCAAATACCCAATTCTCATTTTTAAGAGCATGCCAATACTTGTTTAATACCCATTTCCTGCTTTTTTTGGGATGACGGCGCTTTGCCCATGACATTAGCTTGAGAAACACTAAATGGTCTAAGCGTTTACATATTTTTTTACTAACCTGTGGTGAATAGTAGTTTTTCCACTCTTTAATAATTGGGTTTAAACGCCGAATTAATGCCTCTTGGGGCACTGATTTGTGGGCGTCAATAATACTAACTATTCGCCGGTAGTGTTTCTGTTGCTGAGATTTACTTAGGGCAATCTTACTTTTAAAGCTGTTATTTTCGTCAAGTCGCTTCTCGACAAGGCAGAACTCACCAGCAGAATTTGGTGACTGTAAGCCAAGTTGGTCGTTACAATAATTCTGAACTTCTTGTTTAAACTGGGCTTCCCATTCTGGCTCTATTGCTAGTTTGACAAGGGCTTGCAAAGCGCGGCTATACATTTCAAAAATAGTCAGATATTTCTGGCTATACCTAACCATTTTTTGCTTATCTTTCCTGACAATTAGCGAACCTTTAGAACTAAGTTTTAATTGGTTGGCTAATGTTAGACACTGCTGTAGAGATAAAGGGATAGAGTGATCAGAGTAAATTAGATTAAATTGGCTGACATTCTCCTCTTTTGTGACAGTTCTAATGACTTGTCGAACTGATAAACACTTTGCTGACCAAGACTTGAGCAAAGTTTTTTGTAGTCTACGAACTGCCTTAAAATCACTGCGCTGTGAGGCTCTGTAGATGCGTTGCTGCAACTTAAAGACTACCCGTTCTAATTTTTTCCAGGGTATGTTCTTCCATTCCACCGTCGGGTATTCCCGCGTTTTAGACATATTAATTGCTACTCGGTATCCACATTCCAAATCATCGTGAGTCCGTCTGCATATCCCAGCTATTACCACTGGGCATTGGCTTCTGACTCAATCTCTCCCAACACATTCATGCGGTTAGTACCTACTCCTGGTATCAATTCCCAAGAGAGAAATGTGCGGGTTACTTCGTTCCTGATAACCATTGATAGAGTCCTTAGGATGATGCTCTACACCGGGATTTTAAGGAGTGCTACTAAGCAACGAAGATACTTAGTTCCTAATCCAATTTGATGTTTTAGCCTAATTACATCAGTAGGTCGTTACGATGCTTCAGCACATCTTCGTTTTCACTATCCATAGACTCTTGCTGAAGGTTTTACTAGCTTAGATATCATTTATAAAGTCAACACTATACAGATTTGAGGTTTACTTTATAAATAGGTTTTAGGCTGGCAGTAAATCCTCCTTTACATCCCGCTTTAGGGATTGATGACTAGTCGCTACCCTAGGGATTTTGCTTTCACCACAGCACTAGTGGGGAGGGACTTGTTTCAAACTTTATCTATGATTGAAGTTTATTTTCAAGGAAAGTTATATGCTTCCTGAAACTACAGTTTTTAGGTAATACTCTCTAACTTTTTAGCCAGTTTGTATAGCCATAAATACTGTTACTCACCCTCATGGTTATCAAGTTATCAGGGTCTGTTGAAAGAAAATAATATGAATTAGATAAATAAATGCTACAAATAATTCTCCCGGAACTCCCGGAGCTGTTATTTATTGCCCACTTAAAACTAATTGATATAAATTCCTATTTTAGTCCCTGTGGCTAATCCCCCAAGCTCTTATAGGCTGGTTTCTAGCCAACGAGTCGCACCTTCGTACCGACGCCATCTGTTCCAGATACAAGTACTGGTTCTTGATACCCTACTGGCAGCTGAAAGCAACCACTAAAACCACCCAGTCCACTTAATACTTCAGGTCGATAAGTGCTTTGCACCAGAGTGCGAATTTGCTCTACAAAAGCTCGACCTGCTTCGACATCAACTCCGGCTTCTCGATAATCCATGTAGCTTTCTCCATAAGTAATGTAATCAGCAACTAGAAGTTTAACCTGACAACATTATTTAAGTATTCTCAAATCGGACTCAACCGCTATGAGAGGGTAAAGATGGGGTTGAGGCTTTGGCGGTGAGGGAAAAAAGGCGTGGGGAAATAAGTAAGCAGACAGGTTGACGCGGAGACGCTCCAGACGCGGAGAATTCAAATCCCACGCAAAATTTCGTTTACCTAGGCTTCGGAGGGATAGACTCCCTCTTTCCCTATTCCCTATCTCCTGCTGTTGCGCATTTGAAATGCACAACAGCTTATCAAGAGATAAGCATCTTAATGTAAACTTTTATTTAGCACTTTTAACATAGCTCTCAGGGAATTAAAGCTACCAACGTCCCTCTCAAGGTAATTTTTGACTAAATCTAAAATTCCAAATTTGATGAATTTTTGATGAATTTTGGACTAAATCTTGGATATTACTGATCCCTAAAGCCAAAAGTTCGTGATACTCTGTTGCCGTTGAATGAAATAAAACGGAAACGGAACGAGTACGATTTAATGAGGTACGTCTTCATGTTCTTTTACAGAACTCAATAGTCAACCTCGAAATCCAAAACACTTTTAATAACAGACGTATGAATCAACGAATTTGGAGTAGCCTCACTTTTACACTCTTGACCACAGCCATTAGCACAACGCCATCCCATGCTGAACCAATTAAGGCAGTTCACCAAGGTTTTGAGGCAAGCACATCTGTGGCAGGGGTAGAGCAAATGCCAGCGACGGCTACCCCTATCTCAGCAGAATACTTGGCTTTATCTGATGTAGATAAGAGAGCCGATAAGCCTAAAGTGGGTCAAATAGAACAAATCCCTCTCAAGCAAACTCGAAGCCAGATGAGCGGTATTGCTTCTTGGTATGGTCCTGGCTTGCACGGCAGACGTAGCGCTAGTGGCGAAAGATTTAACCAACACGCGATGACAGCAGCCCACCGTAGCTTACCTTTCGGAACACATGTGCGGGTTACTAACTTGAATAATGGTCGCTCAGTCGTGGTGCGGATTAATGACCGTGGACCATTTACAAGGGGTCGTGTCATCGACCTTTCGGCAGCAGCTGCCGGAGTCCTCAGAATGAAGCAGGCTGGTACTGCACCTGTACAGGTAGAGATTGTCAGAGCTAAGTAAAACAGCTCTAATCAATGGAGAATCGGCTTTCCTCCCTATCTCTGGTAGGGTGGGGAGGAGGGTCAACAGGCGATTCGTTCATTATTGATTGCTCATAGTTCATTGCCATGAACCATGAACTATGAACTATGAACGTATAAGTAAGCTAGGAGTAAAATTGCCGTGAGCGACGTACCAGCAAATCATCCTCGCGCTTTGTCATTGGAATTGCGAGAAAAAATTGAGTACTATCGTCAACTTGGCATTGTCGCGAATGCTGGTCCAATAGCCCATGGCAGGGGAGAAGCATTTGATTATCTCCTAGGTGAGACAACCCCTACTCCAGTTAGAGAAGATATATATGCTGCTGCTGCTTTACTTCTAGAAGCTCAACATCCTGTAATCTCAGTTAATGGCAATACAGCTGTTCTAGCGCCAAAGTCGCTGATTTCACTTTCTCGAAACATACCAGCGAAATTGGAAGTAAATGTATTTTATGGTCGGACAGGAGAACGGGAAAAAAAGATTGCTGACTATTTGATTTCTCAAGGTGCTCAAGAGGTTCTAGGTATTAATGCTGAAGCTAAAGTACCAAATCTTCACTCAGCTAGAATGAGAGTGGATAAAAATGGGATGGCGTTAGCGGATGTTGTTCTAGTTTCACTTGAGGATGGTGATAGAACTAAGGCTTTAATTGATTGGGGCAAAAAGGTGATATCTATAGACCTTAACCCTTTATCTCGGACTGCTGTTGATGCCACCTTAAATATCTGCGATAATCTTATTCGCGCTCTGCCTTTGCTAGAAAAAGCTGTACAAGATTTACGAACCGACCAGCAAAAAATTAAGCAGCTTACTGCTGAAATTAACAATGATTATTCTACTGCTAGAGTTTTGAAGTTTCTGAATCACAGGCTGGGTAATTTAGCTACTATCAAGAATGAATTCTCAATTTTAGACGCAACAGAAGAACATATTCATTTCATAAAAAATTTAACAAAATCTGTGATTGAGGAAGGATGCTTTTATCCACAACAAGACGAATTGAACACAGACTATATTCTCTCGAAACTTAACTTAGAATATACCTGTACAAATATCTTGTTAGCTAGACATATTCTCTGTGGATTTATAGATGGAGATATTCGTGATAATCAGACATTTCATCTAAAGCGTCTTGCTATAGATAAAATGTATAGAGGCTTTGGAGGGGGGAAGATTTTACTTAAGAAAGTAGAAAAATTAGCAACAATCAAAGGCTGTAAAAAAATTGTAACTGAAGTTCTCACTAATTGTCATACTGCCCAAGGTTTATTTCTCAAGAATGGTTACACCATTGAGGGTTTAGTTAATTGTAATGGAGAGAAGCATAATCTGATAGTTATGGGTAAAAAGCTTAGTGGAGCTTAGGTTAAATTATAGCAACGGACATGTCGGTTAGGACATCGTATTTTGATTCAAAGGGAACAGGGAACAGGGAACAGGGAACAGGGAGCAGGGAACAAAAAACAACAGGTAACAAGGAAGTGTCCTAACAGTTGTGGCGACTGCTATAATTTGCTAATTCCCATAGAGAGACTTATACTATAGCAACGGACATATCAGTTAGGACATTCTATTTTGATTCAAAGGGAGCAGGGAGCAGGGAGTAGGGAGTAGGGAACAAGGAAGTTTCCTAATCATAGTGGCGACGGCTATAAATCAAAACAAAAACACTTATTATTTATTACTTATTACTTATTACTTAATTAGATTGTAAACAAACTCTTTCCAGATGATCCACAATCTCCTTCGCAATCCCTTTTTTTCCTACCATTTTTCTTGCTCCCTCTATTTGTGTCACTAGATAAGCTACCTGCTCTCCACGAGGCCCAGTTTCCTCTCCTCGATTGGCTACCACAGCTGGATAACCGCGTTGTAATTTGTTCAAAGCTATTTCCATCAATTGCTCGTGACTTATACCTTCTTGGTACTTGAATATGACCATATATAGCTCAGCAAATTTAGCTTTTACTTCGTCAATTACTTTTATAATTGGGAGCAAATTAATTGTTTTCCAAGCACCACCACTGGGGATTTTTCCAGGAAAAACATTCTCTGGCTTGTAGTCAGCTACAGCTGCAGAGAAAACCCCAAAAGTATAGGGTTTCCGGTGTAATTCTTCGAGTACAAGAGTCAAGTACTCATCAAAAGTTTTGGCAATTTGATGAGGCAGATGAGCAGGAGGCATGCAGGTACTCTCTCCATGAATAAGTTGAACTTCTGCCCCCCTTAGATAAAGCTCTTCAGTTATATTTATACCCAGCCTTCCCGTAAAACGATTAGTAATTCTTCGTACATTATCAATTTCTACAGGTGTAGGACCACCAGTTACCAGTACCGAAACCCCTTTCAGTAATGAACGACTGACAGCTCGACATACTTGCGCCACAATTTTTGTGGGAGCAGGGAGATTGTGTTTGCCATAGTCTGAGCGCGGTGAGATAATCTCTATTCCCATTGTCTGTAATTTTTGTAAGGATTCAGTGAGAATAGAGTTGTGGAGGCTTCCATGCATAGTAGGGACAACCAAAATTTTGGTTTTTTCTTGTTCCATGCGCCCGATTGCTGAGGCTAATGAGGAGGTAATTACCCCGTCAGCAATACCGTAACGCATCTTGTTGATTGTGTTGTAAGTTGCTGGTGCGACTAGATAAACATCAAAGGGAGCACTATCACTAAGATGTTCTGCTGCTGCTGTCAGCTGAGTTACTACTTTGTTAGTGGTACACCATTCTAGAGTATCTATAGTGGTGTATCGCAGTGCTTCCTTGGAGGCAAAAGCCACAACATCTGCCCCTTGCCTACGAAGTGAGCGTGCTACTTCTGGGACTTTCATTGCTGCTATACTACCAGTGAGCAAAAGTGCGATCCGCTTACCCCTGAGATGAGAACCTTCGAGTACGACATCATGATCTCCGAGAGCCGAGGGGGTTGGTGGACTGAAATCCCAGTCGTTCATGCCAATAAAACTTAACAGGTTTTGACTGTTGCTAGCTTTTGCTAGTTTAATACTAAACTGGTATGCATTTAACTTGCATATTTTCAGATGTGGGAAAAAGTCGTCAATCACTTTTCCTTACTCCTGGGGCTACCCTGTGAACCTGAACCTGCTATCTTAGAGGCATAATAGCTTAAGGCGATTAGCTTTTCGGGGCTAACGCGCTAAAACTACCTCACTCCTAAGTTGGAAACTTACGATAACCAAAAAGAAACCAATAATAGCAATAAACCAAGACACTTAGTACTTGCTGATATTGGCAACTCAGCGATTAAGTTAGGAATAGCTGAAATTGAGACAGCTGAAATTCACCAGTATATAACCTGTGAAACTATCCAAGATTGCCATGAACAGTTTAAGTCCATGCCATCTAGTCAGATTTTTTATTCATCTGTCAGGCGTGGTTTTAAAGTAGAAAGTTTAATGCCTAATTCATCTTGGAGGATTATTTCAGCCGAGCATTTCATTGACATGGATCTCTTGAATTTTAAAGTAGGTTTAGATCTGGGCATTGACAGAAAATTAGCTTGTTTGGCGGCTTGTGAAGTTGTAGAGCAACCTTTCCTGGTTATAACTATGGGTACTGCTACAACTTTATCATTGGTTTTAGATAATACTTGCAAGTTTTCAGTAATTTTCCCTGGTCTGGGTTTATCTGTAAAAGCTATTAACAATAATACAAGAATTATGGTAGAACCAAATTTTGATTATCTTCAGAATCCTTCTCAAACTACTAATGTACAAGATTCCGTCAATGCTGGAGTTCTCTTTTCTACAGTATTTGCTATCGAAGGTTGGATTAATTACTTCGGTCGGCAGGAACAATATCTCCCTAAGGTGGTTCTTAGTGGAGGATACAGTGAGTTGATATCTAGATTTATCAAAGTCGAACATATTATAGTTCCCAACCTAACAATTAAAGGGTTACTTAAGTTATTTGTTAACAGTAAAATCAGAAAAATGATCCAAGATCAAACTTAAGTATTTAAAGTAAAAAATAGACTATTTTCTAAAGAATATATTCTTAAAATATCCAATTAAATTATTAACCTGAGATATTCTCAGGTCTAAGTTGGTATTAATTAGAAAGCAGTCCCGATAACAAAAATTTACCACCAAGGCTCTAACGTATATTCTTTCCTGTTCCCTGTTCCCTACTTAGAAGGCAGAGGTTATAATTTTTCAGGATGTGGAAGTATAAATAAGAAGTTCTTAACTTCATCCACAAACCTTCAAGCTTAAAATTCATATTTTTGGTTGATAGAGGTATAGAAGTGCACCTGTTTAAAACAATAGCTGGGTTGCGCTGTTACTTGCGGTTGTCGTACCAGAGCAAAACAGTGAGCCTTGTGCCGCTCATGGGAGCAAGCTACACAGAGTATATTAGCCTGATCCAGCTATCTCGCAGGGATAGCGAGATTGTTGTTGTTAGTATCTGTGTCAGTTTACTACTATTTGAGCCCAACTCAGACTTAGGACAGAACCCCCGTCAATTGAATGAAGTCTGTAAATTTTGCAAACAATTAGGAGTTGATGCAGTTTTCGCTCCAACCAGAGTGGAATTTTATGGGCAGGAACAGACTTTAGCTTTGGACAAAAGCCAAAATCTGATCACTCAGGTGGTATTGCCAATAACTATGACTTCAGTATTATGGGCTCAGTTGCAACCAGAGTACTTTCAAAATTTGGCGACGGTATTTATAAAGCTGCTCAATATAGTGCAGCCAGCAAATGTCTATGTTAGTCAGAAAAATGCCCAAGAGTTAGCGATTATTCGGCGCTTGGTAGCAGACTTAAATTTGCCAGTGAAGATCTTAGCCTGTCCGATTGCACGAGAGGAATATGGACTGGCTTGTAGCTCTAGTAATGAACATCTAACAGAGTCACAACAAGCGCAGGCACAAATAATCTACAAATCATTGCGTAGAGCACAGAAACTTTTCCAAGCTGGGGAGCAGGATCGTCGTGTGCTTATAGAGGCTATCAAATCCGAATTAACCCTCGCCAGAGAACTTGAGGTAGAGTACATTGAGCTGGTAAATCCCAGCACACTAATCCCCATAGTTCAGATTGAGGAATCCGGATTGTTAGTAGTCACGGTACGCTTAGGCTCGGTTGTTTTAACTGATAATATACTGCTGCTCAATCGCAAGCCAATTGTAGCAATTGACGGACCAGCTGGTGCTGGTAAATCCACCGTTACTAGACAGGTAGCGAAGGCATTAGGACTAATGTATCTCGATACTGGTGCTATGTACCGAGCTGTAGCATGGCGAGTTCAACAAGCTAGAATTGAACTTACTGATCAACCAGCAATTGCCGAACTAGTCAGCCAGTCTCAAATTTATCTAGCTGATGACGAGATAACTCACACCGGAGTTCGCGTTTGGATTGATGGAGAGGAAGTAACCAAGGCAATTCGCTCGCCAGAAGTCACCGCTAAGGTTTCAGCAATCGCAGCTGTGCCAGCAGTTAGGCAGGAGTTAGTTAAGCAACAGCAGAAGTGGGGAGTTAAGGGGGGTATCGTTGTCGAAGGTCGCGACATCGGCACCAAGGTCTTTCCAGATGCCGAACTCAAAATTTTCCTAACCGCCTCTGTTCAAGAAAGAGCACGCCGACGCCTACAGGACTTCAAAGCTCAGAAACTGCCGAGTATGAGTTTAGAACAACTCGAACAAGAAATTCAACAGCGTGATTTTACAGACAGCACCCGTGCTGTCTCACCCTTGCAAAAAGCAGACGATGCTATTGAAATTGAGACAGATGAGCTTAATATTGCTGAAGTAACTGAGCGAATTGTCAGTCTTTACCATCAGAGGCTTTATACCTCCATCAAGGTGTAAAGCCTCTGATCGTAAAAAAATTTGCTATTGATCCCATAATTGTGCCACTTTTGCAATAATTAACAATAGCAGCTTATTCCTTTCCCAATCGCTTTAGCTCTAGGTTTGGCATGGGAACTATAGGGAATTTGTCTGTAAATAATTATACGGTGGGAGTAAATTAAGCACTGGCGATCGCCAAACTCAGAACTAATACCAAGTTGCAGTCAAAGAAGCAATTCACTTTTTGCCTAAGTCCTAGTCTTTTAGCAGGCAACTTGGTATAAAAAGCTGTAATTTGCCCAAATTTTGTTCAGAGGAGTGAGAAAAACTGAAAGTGACTGATCTGAGTTTATTTGCCTGGCAGCGCCGCATCTCGATGTCCTTATTTATCGCTGCTGGTGTTAGTTTTATGGCAGGTGTAAGTGTGCCGCTAATACCCTTGGTTAATCAGAGAACTGTGACCACAGAAACTGGACTGGAGCAACAGCAGCAATCAGAGCCAAATATTTTGGAAATCACCCCTCTAATTGAGCAGCAACAACATGCATATCAACAACTAATTGCAAAATTGCCACTACAAACAGAAAAGGAACTCACCTTTTCCGTACCTGACCAGTTTCAGGGCAAAACCGTTTATAAAGTTGGATTCAGTAATAAAGATAAGATTATTGCCTTGACCTTTGACGATGGTCCTTGGCCCAAGACGACTAACGAGGTACTCTACATCCTCAAAAAACACAATATCAAGGCAACTTTCTTTGTCCTAGGGACAAATGTAAAAAACTACTCAGGGCGACTTAAGCAAATTGTAGAACACGGTCATGCCATTGGTAACCACAGCTGGAGTCATCCCTATACCTATCAGAACCCATCAGCCGCAGCCCTGGAAATTGACCGCACAGAAGATTTACTCTACAAAACCAGTGGTGTTAAAACCTCTTTGTTTCGACCACCAGGAGGGTTCCTCAACAATGGTTTAGCAGCTTACGCCCGTAAAACCAATCATGCCGTAGTTTTGTGGTCATCAGACTCTAGGGATTACTATGCTTCTGAACAAAAGCTGCTTAATAACGTACTCAAACAAGCTCAATCAGGGGGGATCATCTTGCTCCATGACGGCGGTGGCGATCGCTCTGAGACAGTGCGAGCTTTACCAAAATTGATTACTGAACTCAAACAGCGCGGCTACAAGTTTGTAACCGTGCCTGAATTGCTGGAAATTGCAGCTGATACCAAATAATCAGTTAAGTATTGACAGTCCCGTATAGCTAAGGAGGATGTTGCTTTTAGTGGTGTTATCTTGTATTGGAAATACTGTAGCAATGTAGTTGCAGGTGTGTCAAAGTGACGCGCACCTGGAGTGATCTCGCTAGATCCGGCACCTGGAAGGAAGGGGTTTTGCTCGAAATTTGGATAAGCTTTAAGTAAAAAGCAATAAATGTTATTGTTGTCACTTATTGCTTATTACTTATTACTTATTACTTAACGCCAGTGCCATTCACCTATTGGACTGAACTCAACACTTTTTCTGCAACCACCTCAGCATTAGCCTCTGGGGTATCAGCCTCAGAAGGCGGTACTACTTGCCAGAATTTGGTTAGATATTGGGACCAGTTACGCAGAATCATCTGAGCCTTAGCACTGTCGGTACACTCGGCATGGGCCTGAATCAGTTCTTGCAGCTGCTGTTCACCAGCAGGCGAGATTACCCGTTGAAGCTTAACAATTTCCTGATTGACTTTGGCTGGAAAACTGCCATCTTCATCTAGGAAATAAGCAAGACCACCAGTCATGCCAGCACCAACATTGCGACCTACATTACCCAAAACCACAATCACGCCGCCAGTCATGTACTCACAACAGTGATCGCCAGCACCCTCAATTACTGCCTGGCCTTTCGAGTTGCGAACGCCAAAGCGCTCACCTGCTCCGCCATTAGCAAAGAGAATGCCACCAGTAGCACCATAGAGGCAGGTATTGCCCACAATCGTATTTTGTGCTGGGTCGTAACTAGCCTCACGCGGCGGCTTAACAATGATTTCACCACCATGCATACCCTTACCCACATAGTCGTTGGCGTCACCTTCTAAAATCAGTGTCATTCCGGGAAGATTGAAAGCACCAAAACTCTGACCAGCAGCACCATGGAAGTTAAGGGTAATTTGCCCCTCAAAGCCAGTATTGCCATACTGCTTGGCAATCACTCCCGCCAGTCGAGCCCCTACAGTTCTATCAGTGTTGACAATGGGGAGTTCCTTGGTCACCGATCCTTGGTTGCAGATTGCCTTCTCAATTTCCTTGTCAGCAAGTAACTCATCATCTAGTACAGAGCCATTGCTGTGGACTTCCCCATGATTGAGCCAACTGCGGTTGCTGCGAGTATCGGGAAGCTTAGTCAGGCAATTGAGATTTAGGGCTGAGGTTTTGGTCAGCTTGAGGTCTGTTCGTGCTTTGAGCAGATCAGCTCGACCAATGAGTTCTTGTAATGAGCGATACCCTAGTCTTGCTAGGAGCGATCGCACTTCTTGGGCAATAAAGAAGAAGAAGTTAACCACATGCTCTGGCATGCCCGTGAAGCGCTTGCGCAGTTGTTCCTGCTGAGTAGCAACTCCCACAGGACAGTTATTGGTGTGGCAAATTCTCGCCATAATACAGCCTTCAGCAATCATGGCTACGGAACCGAAGCCGTACTCTTCTGCTCCCATTAGCGCTGCCATGACCACATCCCAACCAGTCTTGAAGCCGCCATCTGCCCTGAGCAGTACACGATCGCGCAGCTGGTTTTCGAGCAATACTCGATGTACTTCGGTGACTCCTAGCTCCCAAGACACGCCAGCATGCTTGATCGAACTCAGGGGAGAAGCTCCTGTACCGCCATCATGACCAGAAATTTGGATAATATCAGCATTCGCCTTGGCAACTCCAGCAGCAATTGTACCAATGCCGATTTCTGCTACTAATTTTACCGATACCCTTGCCTGAGGATTAATCTGGTGCAAGTCAAAAATCAGCTGCGCTAGGTCCTCAATTGAGTAAATATCGTGGTGAGGCGGCGGCGAAATTAATGGTACTCCAGGCTTGGAACGGCGTAGCATGGCAATGTAGGGGCTGACCTTTTTGCCCGGTAGCTGACCACCTTCTCCTGGCTTAGCACCCTGAGCAATTTTGATTTCAATTTGCTTGGCATTGATCAAATACTCTGGCGTCACTCCAAAACGACCTGATGCCACCTGTTTAATGGCAGAACTGGCGACATCACCATTGCGTAAACCCTTGAGGTGAGGAAAGGTGGGAGAATGCCCACTCTCATCGACATCATCGAGGATTTGGAAGCGCACAGGGTCTTCGCCTCCTTCGCCACTGTTGGATTTGCCCCCGATACGATTCATCGCAATTGCTAGGGTTTCGTGGGCTTCTCGCGATAGAGATCCTAAGGACATCGCACCTGTACAAAAACGCTTGACAATTTCCTCAATTGACTCTACTTCTTCCATCGGGATCGAAGTG
The DNA here is from genome assembly GCA_010692645.1 of Symploca sp. SIO2E9. Classification (GTDB taxonomy): domain Bacteria; phylum Cyanobacteriota; class Cyanobacteriia; order Cyanobacteriales; family Coleofasciculaceae; genus SIO3C6. The sequence continues at coordinate 5,062 of JAAHGS010000114.1, read as the reverse complement.
CGATCGCTATTGAAGTCCAATAAATCCCGGAGTGCTGTTACTGGACGCTGGGCCAATTGCTGTTGGTAAACTTGGTAGTGGTCATAATCACCCCCTGAGACTGCCTTATGCAGTGCTTTTGACATTACGGGGCTATTCATGTGATATTCGCCTTTGGGACGATATTGAATAAAACCGAAATTCTCTAGCTTTTTGGTCGTTAGCTCAGGGAAGGCTCGTTGCTGGAATGAGATTACTTCCTGCGCCAAATCAGTAACAGTTAAACCCCCTAATCGCGATATAGTGCCAGAAAAGCCAAGTTCCAATAAATCTGTGCCAATACCAATCGCCTCAAAAATCTGGGCTCCGTGGTAAGAAGAAAGCAAGGAAATTCCCATCTTCGAGAGAATTTTTAATAAACCTGCTTCTACTGCCTTGCGGTAGTTTTTCTGGGCTTTTTCGATGGTGATATTCTCGACTTTGCCCAGTGCCATAAGTTTTTGCGTCCTAGGATCTGACCACCAATGACGCACGGACTCTAAAGCTAGGTAAGGGCAAACGGCAGAGGCCCCATAACCAATTAAGCAGGCGAAGTGATGGGTACTCCAGCATTGTGCTGTTTTGGTAATGATTGAGGCCTTCATCCGCAATCCGCTACGGATCAGGTGATGGTGCACGGCACCGACTGCCAACAGTGGTGGAATGTAGAGACTTTCCGGTGGAGCCTCTGTCTGGTTTTCCTCTAGAGAGTCGCCATACTGATCACTCAAGATCAGAATTTTCTTGCCAGCAATTACTGCTGCCGCTGCTTGCTCGCACAAATTACGTACTGCAGTTTCTAGTCCCTGAGGACCAGCTTTAAGGTCAAATAGGGTAGAGAGTTCAGAAGTATCAAAGTCTGAGTTTTTGATGGCTTGCAACTCGGCTTCGTTGAGCACTGGTGTTTCCAGTTTTAACAAACGGGCATACTCAGGAAGAGTTTCCAACAGATTTCCCCGCTCACCTAGTTGCATGCTCAGCGACATCACCAAACTTTCCCGCAAGGGGTCAATTGCTGGGTTGGTTACTTGAGCAAAGCGTTGTTTGAAGTAGTCATAGAGCAAACGAGGCTTATCTGAAAGTACTGCTAGGGGAATATCATCTCCCATACAGAAAGTTGGTTCTTTGCCTTGGCTTGTCATCGGCTCGATGATCATTTCTACATCCTCAGCCGTGTAACCAAAAGCTGTCTGTCTGCGTAGCAGTTCTTTTGTCTCTAGCCTCGTGGTATCAACAAATGCTTGTGACTCTAAAGCTACGCGGTAGGCATGCCACCAATCGCCATAGGACTTGCGCACGGCAACCCGCTGCTTGATTTCCCAATTTTTCAAAATTTCGTGGTTTTCTAAGTCCACGGCAATCATCTGCCCTGGTCCTAGTCTGCCCTTTTCTAGGATCTCTGCTTCCGGTAAGTCAACGACACCAGTTTCTGATGCCACAACGATATAGCCACCCTTAGTAATGCTATAGCGTGCTGGTCGCAGTCCATTACGGTCGAGAGTTGCCCCCACAGTTTTGCCGTCGCTAAATACCACCATGGCAGGACCATCCCAAGGTTCCTGAATACCACTGTAGTATTCGTAAAAATCTACAATTTCTGGATATCTATCCAAATCTGGCTGATTTTGGTAAGCCTCTGGAACCATAATCATTAAGGCTTCCAAGGGGCTGCGTCCAGAGCGCACTAGTAATTCTAGTACATTGTCTAAGGTGGCTGAGTCGCTATTGTCGGGATTCAGGATTGGCTTGAGGTCATCCAAACTACTTGCAGATTGCTCTTGTTCCCACAAAGGATTAGTCAAGTCTGACTCACGAGCCATCATCCAGTTGGTATTTCCTAGAACTGTATTAATCTCGCCATTGTGCCCCAACAGCCGCATCGGCTGAGCTAAGTGCCACTTGGGCATGGTATTGGTGCTAAAGCGGCGATGATAGACGGCAAAAGCACTGTGATAATCAGGATTCTTAAGGTCTAGATAAAAGTCTCCTAATACCTCTGAACGGACCATGCCCTTGTAAATAATTGTGCGACTGGAGAAAGAGCAAATGTAGAAATCGCCAGGTACTTTGAGTGTGCTCTGAGATTTTAGCGCCTTAGCAATCAGACACCTACTCTTAAACAGTAATCGCTCCAGTTCATCTCCCCGCTGCTGTTGCGAACGGACAATTACCTGCTCAATTTGGGGTTGATTGGCTTTGGCTTGGATACCTAATACCTCCGGCTGCACTGGAACTACTCGCCAGCCTAGTATCTCCAAGCCTTCTTTCCTCAAAACTTCCTCAACAATTTCGCGAGTTTTGCTGACAACAGTCACATCCTGAGGCAAGAAAACCATACCCACTCCTAATTGCTCAGTGGGTGGCAACTCAATTCCTTGCTGTGCAAACCAAGACTCGAGGAGTTTCCAGGGAATTGCGCTCATTAAACCGGCACCATCCCCAGAATCTTGGTCAGCACTACAACCACCACGGTGTTCTAGGCAGCCCAAGGCAGATAATGCCTGCTCAATGAGTTCATGCGTGATCAGACCTGGCTCAGAGACAATGAAGCCGACGCCACACGCATCTCGTTCTTCTACCAGCCATCGTTGACCTGGATAATTAATATCACCCTGATTCCACGGATGACTTTGTTGGTTTTCCTTGATGATCCTGTTATCCATGGCAGATTCTCTTAGTGCTACAAAGTCGCGAATTGAAGTCTTTTAAGCCAGTAGTAGATTTACACTTGACTTCTCAAACATAGGAAAAGACAATTGACCTTAAAGGTTGTTTAGAGCAGTAACTCCGCGCTAATTTTCCGATAAACCATAGTCTACAGCTTAGATAAAAGTTATGCCCTAAATTAATAAAGGGATGCAATTGACTAAAATGCTTGACGTATGGAAAATTAAGACAGCTTCGATTATTCGTCTTGGATTTGGCAACCTACCCAACCAGTAAAGAGAAAAATCTGTGCTTCGGCGCTTTAAGCAAGGCTGAAAGCTCCATTAAGGCACAGAATGTACTGCTAGATTGGTCGAGATCGCAATATTATCGGAAACGGTCTTTTCTAGCAATACCTAGCTGATATATTGGGATAATGTAACTTTTACTACAGAAAGTTATTTATATTTTTGCTAGCGAAGAACCAAGACGATTGAGCTTAGTTCAAGCAAAGCTGTTCTTGACAAAGCCATCTTACCGGAAAGTTTTTAGATGTGGTCATAGTGCGTTTTACTACTTTAGTTAAAACAACATTATTAACTCTAAGTTGATAATGTTAAAGACAATGAAATTAGAAGCCTGAGTGGTTTGCCCTCTCAGCTACTATTAAGCTAAGCGCAAATCAACCGACTTCACCTCAATAAAGTCACTATTTTTTAAGATGCTTTATCAGCTTTTATGGAAGCTGTAGATGCCTTCAATCTCAATAACAACGGTTAAATTAGTCTATATCTAGAGAGTAATCTTACTGAGTCCTTGTGCTAGTTGTGGCTCTTGTTGACAAAACTTTAGATGTCTTCTGGCAGCACTTTTCCGAAAATAGTCGATGGTTAGTTGAAGCTTATATAAAGCCAAAGCTGCCCTATGTGAAGAGTCGGTATAAATTAGCAAAATTTACCAGCTTAATCAGTGACAGACACTAGGGCTGGTTTGCTATGTTGGATTTTAGTGGCTCTGCTGCCTTGCTCAGGAAATCGCAATCGTAGCAGCTAGTAATTTTTTTGTCCTCAATCAATTAAGGTTAAGTTCTCAGGAGAAAGAATCATGGTTCAATCCAAAGAAGCTTCTCAAGTGTCGGCATTGACCATACCGGCATCAATGATGACTGCCGAGAGTATTGATACCACAGGCATGCGACCTTGGGGATCCTATACCGTTTTGGAAGAAGGGCGAGGATATAAAATCAAACGGATCGAAGTTAAGCCGGGACACAGACTCAGCTTGCAAATGCACCACCATCGCAGTGAACACTGGATTGTTGTCAGCGGCACAGCTAAGGTTACTTGTGGTGATAAAATCTCAATAATTCACCAAAATCAGTCTACCTATGTCCCTCAATGCCACGCTCACCGTTTAGAAAACCCTGGTATTATTCCCCTGGTTTTAATTGAAGTCCAAAATGGAGAGTACCTGGGAGAAGACGATATTATCCGCTTTGAGGACGATTACGACCGCAACCAACCTCAACAAAAGTAAAAAACTGGACAAATCAAAGGCTTGAAGGTTCGACTATAGATCCCTACCTGGCGAGAGTTGCTTAGTTTTGGGATCTATAGTTATATTAAGCAACTTTTATTATAGTTTTGTAAGGGGCTGATGATTCAGATAAGCCAAGCTGCCGTCGATGAAATTAAACGCCTACAACTAAGAACTCAAAACCAACAACTACCCTTGCGCCTCGGTGTCTGCAGCGGCGGATGCATTCAACTATATTACACCTTGGGGTTCGACGATCAAATTAATCCTGACGACTACACGATTGAAGGCGATGGCATTTCTGTACTTATAGATACCTATAGCCGTCAGTACCTCAAAGGTTTGACCCTAGATTATTCAGAAGACCTCATGGGAGGAGGATTTCGCTTTCACAACCCGAATGCTACACAAACCTGCGGTTGTGGCAATTCATTTCGCGTAGAATCGTCAACAAGCGCTTAGATTATAATAATTTCCTTGACTGGAAGGGTAAAGGTTAACTAACGGTTCTTGGTACTTTATGTCAACACAAGTCCGTGACATACCTACACTTGTGTTCGAGTCAATGTAGGCTTCTCGCCGGAAAAGCTAAATTACCAAAAAAAATTGACACCAACCTCTCAGTGTCGATATCATATAAAGCTGTCGATAGTTATAATTATTACAAGAGCTGTACTCTAACTAACTCATGCCCACAATCCAGCAGCTCATTCGTAGCGAGCGCGCTAAAGCTAAGAAAAAAACCAAGTCGCCCGCACTCAAGCAGTGTCCTCAGCGGCGTGGAGTCTGCACCAGAGTGTACACAACAACGCCCAAAAAACCCAATTCAGCTTTGCGGAAAGTGGCGAGGGTTCGCCTGACA
>JAAHGS010000113.1 GCA_010692645.1 Symploca sp. SIO2E9 | reverse complement strand
TAATTTATCGAAATTAATTTGGGTTAAATACCCCACCGTCTATACGGTGCATAAAATTGGTTGGGGTCAAATCCCCATCCAATTTGTCCCCGCGTCCCCGTGTCACCGTGTCCCCGCGTCTTTAATTCTTGGAGTTGCCTTATATCTGTTGGAGAGTTAGTTGCTCTCCAACTTGACACTCAACCTGAGGTTTGGTTATACTCTACTAGTACAAATGTTCTAAAAATAAATAGATACTCTATTCCCTTGTTTGGGCTTGAGCTTTAATTATTAAAGCAAAGCATTTAACCTCTATACTGACGTACATACTGTGGTTCAGAGATTGACAAGCACAGATTGTGTCTACGCTTTCTTCCATAAGTAAGTAGGCACAAATCAACGAAGGTATGTCAACAAGTGTTAAGGTCATCACATCCTCTTCTCTTCTGCCTTTCTTCAACGACAAATATTAATACCTACCTACTTGACACCACTGAATTAGACTTCTTGCAGGAGTTGGAGAAAGGGAGAGAAAACCCTTTGAATACCGCATACTAAAAATATTCATGATTGCCAGAGAAGACAGTAAACAAAATATTTTTCAAGCTTTTGAAAAAATCATTGCAGACAAGAAGAAAACGGAAGCCAACATAGCAACAAAAGAACAGGAAGCTGAAAAAGCCAAAAACAAACAAGTTCTTGAGGTTGCCTCAACCTATACTATTAATAGTATTGTTACAGGGCTAGCAGACTTACAATTAGAGTTTGGTAATATTGTCAATGGCTTGTCAGAAAAATTATCTGAAGAAGTCTCTAAGCTTGAAGAATTAAAGTTAGCAATTAATATTGAAACTCAAAACTTGCAAGAACTTCAGGAAATTAGAGTAGTCGCTGATGCTCTACATATCTTGACTCAAGAACATCAAGAAAACCTCAAACTTCTGGAACAAAAACATTCACAACAGCAGGAAGAACTAGAAAAAGATATTGCCCATAAACACAAACTGTGGGGGGTTGAACAGGAAGAATTTGAGACCACACGTCAAGAAAATCACGAATTATTGATTAGAGAGCGACAGCTCCAAGAAGCTGACTACCAATACGAATTAGAACGTCAGCGTAAAATTGAAACTGATCAATATGAAGAACTCAAGCGTGATCAACAGAGAGAACAGCAAACGGTAAACCAAGAAAAAGAGAAACAATGGGCTGAACGAGAAAAAATTATAACAGAGCGTCAATCCCTATTTGAAGAATATCAACAGACCATTGAAACTTTCCCCAATCAGCTGGATGAGGCAGTAAAAAAAGCCAGAGAAGAGGCAATCAAAGAAGTACACCAAAACGGCAAAGTGAAAGCTGAACTTTTGGAAAAAGACTGGGAAGCAACAAAACGAGGTTATGAATTTAAAGTTCAGTCTCTAGAGGAACAGATCCAAAAGCAGGCTACAGAAATCGAAAATCTTTATAACCAGCTACAAGATACTCTCAAGCAATCGCAATCTCTGACACTAAAAGCATTTGAAAATTCCTCAAATATTAACTCTAAAGAAAGAGATAAAGACTAGGGTTTATGGTTCATGGCTCATAGTTCATGGGGTTAGTATGCGGCAGTTGTGAAATACTTTCTCTTCGGAACAATTAACAATGTTTGCGCAGCCTGCGCGCAACGCCTACTATGAACAATTCATAATTGATCATAATAAAGACTACACTGATGACAAGCAAACCTAATAACAGACAGACGAAAGCACAGATTCTAGAAGCTTACGATGAATTGCTGGCAGAGCGCAAAGCTTTGGAGACAGAACTTAAGCAGCTTCAGAAAGCTAAGACAAGCAAAACATCTGTTGCTCCTGAAACAAAGTCTTCAGAAACAATAAAAGCAATGAAACAGCCGCAAGTCGTTCAAGACAAAATGATTGAGACGATTAATCGCCTCCTCCAGCTGCAAGCAGGTTTTGGTAGCTCTGTTAGTGAGTTGTCAGAGAAATTGACTTCAGAAGCTGCTAAGCTGGGAGAATTGCGGCTGGCTGTGACTCAAGAAACTCAACAACTAAAAGAGCTACATGGTTTAGAAGAAATTCAAGAAGATACCATAGATAATTTAATCCAAACCTACGAAGACAACTCCAAAGCCTTTGAGGAAGAAAGCAACCAAAGACGAGATGTGTTGCTGCAAGAGATTCAGGCATCGAAAAAAGCTTGGGAAAAAGAGCAGGAAGAACACAAGCGTTTGATCAATGAAAGGAACAATGAGCAAAGCAAAGTGCGCCAACGGGATGCTCAAGAGTACGAATATGATTTGGAACTAAGACGTAGTTTAGATAATGACCAATACCAACAGAATCAGCAGCGTTTATACAAGGAACTTGAAGAGGCTAAGCAAGAGCAAGAAAAACAGTGGCATGAAAGGGAACAGGTAATTGCTCAGCAAGAGAAGGAATTTTCAGAAATGAAGGCTAAGGTAGAAGCTTTCGAGAAGGAAAAGGAAACAGCTATCAATAAGGCAAAAGAAGAAGGTAAAGGTATTGCTAACTACCAAGTAAAAGTGAAGGCAGATTTACAGAATAAGGAGATAGAAGGGAATAAACAATTCTATGAGCTGAGGATTCAATCTCTAGAACAGACAATTCAAAATCAGGAAGTGCGCATTCAAACTCTCTCGCAACAACTAGATGTTGCTCTCAAACAGGTTCAGGATTTAGCTGTCAAGGCAATTGAGGGAGCTTCCAATTTCAACTCCTACCAAGCCTTAAAAGAAATTACGATGGAGCAAGTAAAAGCTCAAGTTAAAGGCAAGTAGGGCTAATGGCAACTTGACAAAGAAAGAAGAGGAGAGTATCTGCTAACTTTTTCTTCAATCTCCGTATAAATACGGAGATTATTTTTATATATACAATGTTCTTTTAGAATTTATACTGACGTAATTTTACCGAACCTTCACTACTATAAAGTGATAGCATAAAACAGGGATTTAACGAAAGTAGAGAGCAGGAGTTGCTACGACATTAGGGAGTATTTAGTTGAAGATTTGATTTTTCATCTTTGCTCCCTTGCAGTTATAGCAACGGATATTTCGGTTAGGACATACTATTTTGATTCCAAGAGAACAGAGAACTTTTAACAGGAAACCAGAAAGTGTCCTAACAACTATGGCGACTGCTATACCATCTAAACTTGCCAGCAATTGAGCATAAAGATAAACTATTTGCCCTCTGTCTTTTGCTACCTGTATTGCTATTAAAGTTTTTTAAAATTCTAAGGAGAAGCTCATGAAACTAAAAATCAAGTTTATTTCTGGTTTTTTGGGTATTGCTTCCTTGATGGCATTTTTAGGAGTTGTCAATCTTAACAGTCAAAACAATGTCACTAAACAATTTAATGAGGTGACGCAAGAAGTAATCCCTGAGTTGATTGCACTAGAGCAAATCAAAATGTTATCTTTAAGGATGATGTCTAAGACATATAGTTATGCTTTAATTCAATCCGAATCCCGTCATCCTAATCAAATTAATATAAATCAACATCTAGTTGCAAAAAATAAAGGAGATGAGGAAAATGCTCAAGAAGCATGGGATGAATTTGAGGAAGCGAGAGGAAGTTTAGCAAAAATCTTAGCGCAACTCCAATTAAATACTAAAGATCCAGATATACAAATTATTGCTGAACAGATGAGTATAGTTTATAGAGATCTATCCAAAATCTGTTCTCAAATCATACAGTTTAAGCAACAGGGAATATTTGGTGAAGATGTTATTAGTAAGCGTAAACAGCTGGAAGTATTGGAAGAGAAATTTATTGAGGAAATTGATCACGCAATCAGCTTTGAACTAAAAAAGCTTGAGCTTGAAAATAATAAAGCTAACGAGATTGCCAAAACTTCTCAATTGGTTAATCTAACAGCTGTGGTAACAGTGATTACTATATCTTTAACTCTGGGGCTAATTTTAGCGGAAAGAATTACCACACCAATTATTCTCCTCAAGGAAGCAGCATTTAAAATTGGGCAGGGTAAGTTTGATACAAAAGTAGATATTAAGACTGAGGATGAGTTAATTATTTTAGCTGAATCCTTTAACAAAATGGCCGACCAACTGGAAGAAACAACAGTTTCTAGAAGCTATCTTGATAATATAATTAGAACCCTAAGTGATGCCCTCATTGTCTTTAATAAAGAAATGAGAGTTAAAGGACTTAATACTGCAACTATATCAATTTCAGGATATCAAACTAATGAATTGCTTTAGAAACCATTAAATCTAATTTTTGATCAAAATGATTGGTTAGATCTTTTGAGTTTTTTTAATTTTCTGGTAGGAAAGAGGGTATTAGTAGTTGATGACCGTGCTATCAATCGCCAAATTGTGCAGCATCAGTTGAGCGCTAAGGGTATGGAAGTTGATGAAGCCGAAAATGGTGTTGCTGCTCTCAACGCTTTGCAAGTAGCTGCCGAAGCTGGAAAACCCTACGATATCGCTCTGTTGGATATGAAATTACCTAAAATTGATGGTTCCACTCTCGGGCGATTGATTCTCACTGAGCCAGATTGGGCGCAAACCAAGTTAGTGCTAATGACTTCCCTGCATGCAGGCGATTCTGGTGAGCCACTGCTCAAAAGTGGGTTTTCTGATTACCTAGTCAAACCAGTGAAGGAATCTCGGCTGCTCCAGTCACTGTTGAAGGTTTTAGCTCCTCAACAGCATGCGCCTGTTGTCAGCCAGCAGTGGATTAGGGAAGAAGCATCCCTGTTGGAGCAAGGGCAAGCAAAAGACTTGAAGATTTTATTAGTGGAAGATACCCCCATTAATCTCAAATTAGTAAAGCATCAGGTGCGAATGCTAGGCTACCAGGCAGATTCAGCTGATAATGACTTATTACTTATTACTTAAATTCCTCAATCACCATCCTGGAACCATTGAGTTACACCATCAGCAATTGCCCCAGCTAATTTTTTCTGTTCTTGCTGGTTCTCAATCCACTCAAACTCCATCGGATTAATCATAAAACCCAATTCCAAAAGTACAGCTGGTGCTGTGTGGGGACGAGTCAGTGCTAGGTTATTCCAAAATACACCGTAGGAAGGACGCCCCAGCTGTTTGACCAAATAGTTATGCAAAAATACTGATAAATCCTGTGCTTGGGGATGATACCAAAACATACCAACACCAGCAGTATTGACCGCATCACCATTATCTGGTAAAGCATTGTAATGAATTGAGAGTGCGATCGCAGGTTCGAGTTCATCAATCATCTGCACACGGTCTTTGAGGGAAACAAACTCATCTTCTTGCCTTGTCATGTAAACTGTTGCTCCCCGCTTTACTAATTCCTTTTGCAATAGTTTAGAGACAACTAAGTTAATGTCTTTTTCCGGATAACCATTAGGACCAATTGCCCCCAATTCATCACCACCATGTCCAGGATCGATTAGGATTTTGATTCCAGATAAAGATTGCTTAGCCTGTAGCAGTAAACCCCTTTGCTCCCTTAATTTACTCTCTCTATTCGGTGGATGACGCAAGCTCAAAATCAGACTAGTACCCTCATACCTGAGGTTATAGCCCCACTGCCGAGACGATTTCAGGTGAAAAGTATATTGCACGCCCCCCTTGCCTCCCCCTAAAGGAGGGAGGAGAGGTTGCCAGTCGAGACGGGAAATTAGGGAATCCTCATCAACATAAATCGTATCGGTTTGAGCAATAGTATTGTAGAGAGTTAATGTCAAAGTGCGATCGCCCTGCTGTACATTTACTGGTACAGGTGTTTGTAGAGGAAATACAACTTCTGTAGCACCCTCAACCTGACGGGCGCTAACACTACGAATTAATGATAAGGGCGGTACTACAGCATTGAGAATGCGAACTTCCTCAGCTTTAATCCAACCACCGTAGTCAAGACGCACCCACTCTCCTTCTGTGCCAGTGACAGTAGCCCTCGTTCCTTTGGGCAAAGGCGTCAGGCGAGAATAGTCGGTACTTGGTCCGGTGCGCGCCACACCAGCATCAGCACTGACTTCGGCAACTTCTAGTTGTGTGGGCGAGAGAATTGACACTTTTCCAGGAGCACGCTGGCTGAGGGTTTCGCCATTCAAACTTAACTGGTATTGAGGTTGTCCCAACTCAGCAGCAACTTCAGCAGCTGCACAAGCTTGATATTGCCCAGTAAATTGGGAAGTGGGCTGATTTTGCGCAGTCAAGACAGCGGAATTTGGAGGCAATTGGACGTTCTGGGATTGAGGTAGCAAAGAAATCCTTTGATTACCAACACTCACTGAAACCTTGGCATTTACGGGAGCGATTGCCCCAAAGCAAATTAGTTCACCAGGCAATCTAGCAATATCCACTGCTGGCGAGAGGGAATCTTCGCCAAATTCCAAACCCAATGGCACTTCTACTTCTGTGGGGAGCCGCCTAACTTTAACCTCAACTTCCTGGTTTTGATAGCCTAAAGTAAACAAATTTTCTCCCACTTGCAAGGGAAAACTTGGCGCAAAATGCCCAGCAGGACTACGCTTAATCACCTTACCATTGATCAAAACTTCTCCTGATGCTGGCGCTGTGCCAATAAAGAAAATTTTTTCAGCAGTTGTCTGATGATCAGCTGGTGGATAGGCAAGAAAAAGAGATGGCTCTGCCCAAACCGGTGAAGTGATCATAGCTCCTAATAATGCCAATCCCAGCAATTTTCTCATAAAAACAAAAAAATAACTTCGAGCGATAGTTAGCCATCGGTTAAAACCAATGGTAGAAGATTTTTTACAACTAACTAAAAGTCAAGATTTAGGGCAGTTATAGCAACGGACATGTCGGTTAGGACATCGTATTTTGATTTAAAGGGAATAGGGAACAGGGAGCAGGGAGCAGGGGGTGAGCGAAAAAAAGAGTGGGGAAATAAGTAAGCAGACGCTCCAGACGCTCCAGACGCTCCAGACGCAGAGAATTTAAGTCCCACGCAAAATTTCGTTCACCAGGGAGCAGGGAACAAAAAACAACAGGTAACAAGGAAGTGTCCTAACAGCTGTGGCAACTGCTATACAAGATTGTATGATAGTTTGGCGATATCTCTGTTCACAAAAAATCAAGGAGTGAGTATTGTGAATTTGTATAACTTACTCTGCGACCGCTCGCCAGTGAGTTTTGTACCCTTCACTTTGCAAAATCTCCATAATTTGTTGTAGATGTTCTAGTCCTCGCGTCATCAGTACAAATTCGATGTCTGCTGACTGCAATGGCAAGCTAGTAAATGCCCGTTGATGACGAACCTCAACGATGTTAGCACCAGTATCACCAATGCACCGGGTAATATCTGCCAAAACTCCAGGCACGTCCCTAATCTCAACTTCTAGGCGAACCAGACGACCGGAACGAACCATACTTCGTTGGACGATTGTTGAGAGAATTGGTAAGTCGATGTTGCCCCCACTGAGAATTATCCCCACCTTACGTCCGGCAAAGCGATCGCTATACTTAATTAGTGCAGCTAGCCCGACAGCACCTGCTCCCTCTACGACTGTTTTCTCCACCTCCAGCAGCAGCCTCACGGCTTCTTCAATCTCGTCTTCCTCTACCAAGAGGATCTCATCCACCAGTTCTTGGATAATGGGCAGTGTCAGTTTCCCTGGTGTCTTGACCGCAATCCCTTCCGCCATAGTTGACCTACCGCAAACAATTGGCTCGCCTCTCAGTGCTTGTAGCATGGAGGGGAAGCGTTTTGTTTGTACCCCCACAACCTGAATCCGGGGTTGAAGAGTCTTGGCTGCGGTCGCATTACCCGCAATTAAACCGCCACCCCCCACAGGTACTAACAGAACTTCTAAATCGGGATGCATCGCCAGTATCTCTAAGGCGATGGTTCCTTGCCCGGCAATAATTTGCTCGTCATCATAGGGATGGACGATGTGTAAATTTCGTTCTTGAGCCAGTTGTCTGCCTAAGATAATTGCATCATCTAAAGTCTCCCCATGGAAAACCACCTCTGCCCCAAAACTGCGTGTCCGTTCTACTTTTACATTGGGCGTAAAACAGGGCATGATAATAACCGTAGAAATGCCTAAACGTTGAGCTTGATAGGCAACTGCTTGGGCATGATTCCCCGCCGACATGGCAATAATACCTTGCTTTCTTTGAGCGGCGGTTAAGGAAAGCAGTTTTACTAAAGCACCACGTTCTTTGAAAGAGCCAGTAAATTGCAGGTTCTCAAACTTAAGGATTACGGTTGCTCCCGCAATTTCTGATAGCTGTCGCGAATAACGGCAGGGAGTATCGGATGCTTGAGAGAGGATGGTCTGGGATGCTTGGTGGATGTCCTCCAAGCTTGGGTATTTGAAAGTTGCAAGTTTCATCTTTCTCGGATTAAAGGAAGCTCTCAGGTGTAGACACATTTGAGTCGATCGCGATTCAAGCCATCCCAGAAAACAGCGATCGCTTCTAGAATCTCTCGTCCTCCTTGAAAGAACTTGGCCCTGTCAAAGTTAGAATTGAAGTAAACCTCCTCTAATTCCTCCAGGGTGTGCCCAGCGTGCTGTGCCTCGACGCGGTTATGCCAGGTAAAGAATGCCAAAGGCAACTGTGGATGACGCCTCTGCTTGATTTGCATTAAGCCATCTTCCAATTCCTGCCAGAAGCCAGCTGCCGCCCAGTGTTCAACTGCAAAACTAGCGCCCTGGGCAATCTGCGGATCTTCGCTGCCGTAGAGGCGAATCAGTTCGTCGCAGAAGTGCAAAGTTGTAGCTCTGCCATGCTTGCGCTTGCCAATGTCTGCAAAATTTAGCCCTATTCCCTTAGCTACCCCCAGCAGCCATTCAAAATGAGCCGCTCGGAAACGACAAATGCCACCGTCTACTGTGCCTTCAGTACTAACTAATTCAGGATCCCCTTCTTTGTCCTTTTCCTCCTCTGTCAGAGCAATGGGGTTAGGGGTTGGCTTTTCGGGGTGGCGGTAAATTACTCCCAGTTCGTTGAGCAATATTTCCCGGCTAGTCCGCGACTGCTTGAGAGTAGGGGAATTGATGACTTTTAACAAAGCTGCAACCAGGAACTGGTTGGAGAAAACTGAGAATTGCCGAATAAAGTGCTGCAACTCCACGTCGGTAGCTTTACCGTTTTCAAACCAATTGGTATAGGCATTGTTGGTGATAATGGGATGGTGCAATAATTTGCGATCGACTTCGTTAAGGAAATCGTGAAAGTCGCTTACTTGCTTTTGGGTGAGTTCGCCCTGGCGCAAACGTTCTTGAATCCGTGAGGAAATGGTGAGGTTAGTTGGGTTGGTTGAGACTATTTGAGTAATCATGGTATTATCCCTGGTCTGGAGATATTGATATTAGGCAAGCCAACTGTAAGGATAGTTTTTGTCCTCCAAAGCAATAGCGTTTGTAGTCAACTTCAGCGGTCGAAAGGTATCAATCATGACCGCAAGTTCGTTAGTTCCTTCTTTACCAATGGACTCCCTATACATCCCTGGGTGGGGACCATGGGGGATACCACTAGGATGAACGGTAATAGATCCTACCTCAATCCCTTTACGCGACATAAACTCCCCCTTAACGTAGTAGATGACTTCATCTGAATCGACGTTGGAATGGTTGTAGGGGGCTGGGATTCCCAAGGGGTGATAGTCAAACATTCGCGGTACAAAGGAACACAAGACGAATCCAGGACCATCAAAGGTTTGATGCACGGGCGGTGGCTGGTGTATTCTACCTGTAATCGGCTCAAAGTCCTCGATATTGAAGGCAAATGGCCAAAGATGTCCGTCCCATCCAACGACATCTAGGGGATGATGGTTGTATAAGTAGCGGCTAATTCCACCCCTAGCTTTGACTCGCACCTCAAACTCTCCCTCCTCATCGTGGGTAATCAGTTTTGATGGCGGACGAATGTCCCGCTCGCAGTAGGGTGCTTGTTCGAGGAATTGACCGTACTGATTGAGATAGCGTTTGGGCGGCTTGATGTGCCCAGATGCTTCCACCACCACCATCCGCTGCTCTACTCCTTCATCGGGTAGAATACGCCACACAACTCCAGTGGGAATCATCAAATAATCTCCCGACCTATAGCGGATTATTCCATACTGACTCTCCAATAAACCGCTGCCGTTGTGGATGAAGATTACCTCATCACCATGGGCAAAACGATACCAATACCCCATGGGCACTGTAGGTAAAGCTACGGAAATGCAGATATCTGCATTGGCTATTAAAGGAACCCTAGTTGTAATCGCATCGCCTTCGGCAGCTAGGGTTACTGTGCGCAGATGGCGGTGACGCAGGGGACCTAGTTCTTCATAGGATATGTCTACTTTGCTCTCAAGCAAAATTTTCTGTATCTGAGTAGGTGGATGTAGGTGGTAGAGCAGGGATTGAATTCCTGAGAAACCAAGAGTTCCCATTAGCTCTTCATGATATAAAGAACCGTCGGTTTGGTGAAATTGGGTGTGGCGTTTATGGGGAATATTTCCCAGTTTGTAGTAGTAAGTCATGGTTTGATTCTGCTTCTTTGGGGGATTGATACTGTAACTTAATTGTTGGACAAAGCTAGCCATTGCTTGAGTTTTTGTACAGATGTGGTATTTTGGTAGAAAGCGAAAACCAAGCTTTAAAACTTACGGCTTGAGAACCGGAACAAAACCAGTCAAACAGCCGAGCCCTTACAGGTAACTGAGGATTAGGTGTCAGTTTGGAATTGGCAAGAACGGATAGGTAGCGAAGTACTCAAATTAAAAACCTTGAACTTATACGCGGCGAGTTACGTCGTGTACGCCCTACGGACTGGAGTAGCGCCTTCGCCTTCAGGATGAAGTGGGATTTTGCTCTCTTAGTAACCTTTGGATTAGTTGTCCAGTATAGGAAAGTCCAGATGTGGGTAGCTTTGGGTAAGTCTTATGTAACGGAAGTTAGCGTAGCTCCTCCCTAAGGAAGCTCGCTCTAAAGATTTCCTCGCCGCGCTTGCTCGCGCTCAATCGCCTCAAACAAAGCTTTGAAGTTTCCTTCACCAAAGCCTTGGGAGCCATGGCGTTCAATTACCTCAAAAAATAGTGTTGGTCGATCCTCTACAGGCTGAGTGAAAATTTGTAACAAATAGCCATCCTGGTCCCGGTCTACCAGAATTCCTCGTTCTGCCAGTTGCTCGAGCGGCTGATCGATTTTTCCCACCCGTTCCTCTAGGTTCTCGTAGTAGGTTGTGGGAATGTTCAGAAACTCTACCCCTGATGCCCTGAGTTGCGAAACCGTCTCGATGATGTTGCTGGTTGCACAGGCGACGTGTTGAATTCCAGGACCGTGATTATATTCTAAATATTCTTCGATTTGGGACTTCCGTTTGCCTTGAGCTGGCTCATTGATTGGCAATTTGATCTTGCCAGTTCTGTCCTGCATCACCTTGGACATCAAGGCGGAGTACTCTGTAGAAATAGTTTGATCATCAAAATGTACTAATAGTTCAAAACCCATAGTATCGGAGAAGAAATTAGCCCATCGCTCCATGGCACCCAGTTCGACGTTACCAACTATGTGGTCAATGTTTGTCAGGCCCACTCCCTTGCCCTTAGCCGAGCATCGAGGCTGGAAACCGGGTGCAAACACTCCAGTGTAATTACTGCACTCAACAAATTTGAGCAAAATATCACCATAGAGGTGAATAGCAGCGTAGCGAATGATTCCATATTCATCATCTTCTTCGGTGGGAGGAATTGCTCCCACTGCGCCTCGTGCGATTGACTCCCGATAGGCGGTGGCAGCATTGGGGACTTCCAGGGCAATAATAGCTATGCCATCGCCATGCTGAAGTGCACTTTTGGAGATGGGATGATTCGGACTCAAGCCGCTACTCAACACCAAGCGAACCTCTCCTTGCTCCATGACATAGGAAGCCGTTTTGCGCTCGCCCGTTTCTAAACCTCGGTAGGCTGTATTGGTAAATCCGAAAGCCAGGGAGTAAAAGAGTGCAGCTTGTCTGGCGTTACCTACATAGAATTCAAGGTGGTCAAATCTTTGAATGGGAAAACAATTGGTCATAGTAATTCCTCCTTTCAAGAAACACTGTAGTCAGTAGGAGGGAACAAGTAAGGGAGTGAAGGAGTGAGATCAAGTCTGTCTAATTAATCATCACAAAAATATTGCAGACTTCTTCGTATTTTTGTGTCTACTTTGCGGGTTCTACTTTGCAGTACGTCTCTAATGGGCTTTAGCGTGAAATTAATTTTGAACCTGTTTTAAGTATAGATCATTAACGAATAGACTTGATTTGGCATACATAATTAATAGGAAATACCTAAATGCTTGCTACAAATAAAAATTTTTCTGCTCCCTGCTCCCTGCTCCCTACTCCCTACTCCCGGGTGAACGAAATTTTGCGTGGGATTTTAATTCTCCGCGTCTGGAGCGTCTACTTAATTATTTCTGAGATAGGATTGAGTTATTGAGGAAAACATCTCCAATGCTGGCATCGGTAAAAACCCTTTTCTCATCAATTGTTGACTATGCCGGACTTTTCCCCCCGGCAAAACTCACCATGGGAGAGGCAATTACCAATTATGCTCACTATCAAATGACTCCCCAGCACTGGATGTTAGGTAACTTTGTACTGCCAGCATCTCGGTTGAACGAGTTTGAAGAACTGCTTTTAAAGTTGCCCCCAGAAGATGGTAAAACCAGACAGTGGCAGATTAGTCTAATTAGCTCTCAAGAAGTGGATTCGGCGATCGCAAAAATTCAATCTCTCAATGACAGCCACAACATAGCGGTCGCTTCCCTAGAATTTCCGCCCCTTTCCCCTAGAGAAATTGAGAAAGTACTTCCTTATCTTCCTGCTGAGGTTGAGGCATTTTTTGAAATTCCCTACAGTGGAGACTTGAAGTCATACCTAAGCGTGCTGCAACGCCTTGGTGTGTCTGCTAAAATCAGAACTGGTGGCTTGAGTGCTGATGCCTTTCCAACTATTTTCCAGCTGGAGCAGTTTATCTTTGCTTGTGCCGAGGCTCAAGTTCCCTTTAAAGCAACCGCCGGACTGCATCATCCCCTACCAGGGAACTATCCCTTGACAGATGAGCCGAACAGCCCTAGATTGGCGATGCATGGCTTTCTGAATGTCGCCCTCTTGGCGGCGCTGCTCTATTGGCAGAAAGTAACTGCACAAGAAGCCCTAACAGTTCTCCAGGAGTCTGCCATCGAGGGTTTCCAATTTCTAGCAGAAAGCATTGCCTGGAAAGATTACCGACTCGACATCTGGGAGCTACAAAAGGCTCGGCAAAGTTTCTTTCGTTCCTTTGGTTCCTGCTCGTTTCAAGAACCTATAGAATCACTCAAGGAGCTGAAGCTGTTATGAGTCGTTCAATTGATCAAACCCACGATTTGAGTTTGCGCAGTTGGGTGGAATCTGCCAATCAAAAAGATACGGATTTCCCGATTCAGAACTTACCTTTTGGCGTGTTTCGAGACCGGGGTAGCACACAAAGCCCACGAATTGGGGTGGCTATCGGTGACCAAATTCTTGATTTGACCTCATGTTATCAGTCAGGACTACTGCAGCAACTCCCCGAGCATTTGCAAGCTGCTTGCACGGCTTCTAACTTAAATCCCTTGATGGCTCTAGGGAGTTGGGCTTCGTTGGCGTTGCGCACTTGTCTGAGCCAATTGCTGCGATCGAATGGACAAAAGCCTTCGTCAGAGGCAAAATTGCTGGTGCCAATGGTGGAAGCTGAGCTTTTATTACCTGCTAAAATCGGTGATTACACAGACTTCTACGCTTCTATTTTTCACGCCACCAATCTTGGTAAACTATTCCGCCCCGACAATCCCTTGCTCCCTAATTACAAATACGTCCCTATTGCCTACCACGGGCGTGCCTCTTCCATTGTAGCCAGTGGTACCCCGATCAAGCGCCCCCAAGGTCAGCGAAAAGCTCCCGAAGATAATGTCCCTAGTTTTGGTCCTTCTGTACTTCTAGACTACGAAGTGGAGGTCGGTTTTCTGATTGGTGCAGGCAATGAACTGGGAGAGCCCATCTCTATTGATAATGCCGAGTCACACCTATTTGGACTCTGCCTAGTGAATGACTGGTCAGCACGGGATATCCAAGCTTGGGAGTATCAGCCCCTCGGTCCCTTCCTAGGCAAGAGCTTCGCCACCACGATTTCTCCTTGGGTAGTGACTCTGGAAGCTCTTGCACCTTTCCGCTGTCCAGCCTTTTCTCGTTCCCAGGAAGACCCCCTGCCCCTACCTTATCTCTCTTCCTCAATTAATACCAGACAGGGTGGAATTGACCTCACGGTGGAAGTGCTACTTGATTCGGCCCAGATGCGCGAGCAGGGGATCGAACCGTTTCGCCTCAGCCATGCTTCTTTCAGACAAATGTACTGGACAATGGCTCAGATGATCGCTCACCAGACCAGTAATGGCTGCAATCTCCACCCTGGAGATCTGATCGCTAGTGGAACAGTTTCTGGTGCTCAAGAAGGTTCCCAAGGGTCTCTGCTGGAAATAACTCGGCGTGGTTCCCAGCCTATCAAACTGACAACGGGTGAGATGCGAACCTTCCTAGCTGACACAGACGAAGTCATCATTCGCGGATACTGTAAGAATGAAAATTATGCCAAAGTGGGCTTCGGAGAGTGTCAGGGTATAGTTCTTGCTGCCAAGTGAACGACATTTGATCTTGGATTTCTAGCTATAGCGCTGCGCGCTGGGAACAGGGAACAGGGAACAGGGAACAGGGAACAGGGAATGGAAAAACTTATCAAACCAAGGTTTTAGCAATTGTTCTTTACCTGAATTTGTAAACATACCAGCGCGCACTGCTATAAGTGTCGTAAATTAATATGAGATACTGCCTTTGTCAAGAGCAGAATTTTATCCTTTACACTAATTAACCAAAAACTCGTCCCTCGAAGGTAGTGAAAATTAACTTACTGCTCTGTGTAATTGGCTCAAATTACACGGTAAATCAATGGTTTGAGATGATAATGGTGTTTTTTGACAAACAAAACACCAAGTATATATCTCTAGGCATTTTCTCATTGTCAACAAGATAAGTCAATTCTCACAGTAAATGAGAATATTCTCAATAATCGCCTCAATGTAAAGTTAAGATACAAATGATTGATTGCTAATTCAAAACTGATGACTGGGTAATGATTGTTTTTGATTATCATAGTTATCAATTACAATCTACTTTTCGTACTCTATTTGAGAGTACAAAATTAGTACATCAAACTTGGGTCTGGTAGTATAGCGCTACGCGCAAGGCAGAAGGCAGAAGGCAGAAGGCAGAAGTTGACTGTGACAAGGTTTTAGCGATTTAGCTTGTCCTAACCTTAATACGTACTGCTATATTGAGAGGAAAAATATTCTAAATAGATGATCAAATTAAGCAACCAATAGAAAATTAACAAGTAACAGTATGTCTAATCAATCTATTCAGTTTTCACAAGAAGTGAATCCAGTAAATACTCTAGATTCACTTCCTATTATTCAAGTCCCTCCCAGCTTTAGAAAAGGTTTGGAGCTAAAAAGCTAGTCCTCTAAATCTAATCTTTGTTATCTGTAGTAATTTCGGTATCTTCTTTAGCAGCTGGAAGAGTTTTTAACTCTTCTTTTCCTGAAATCTGTTTTTTTCTTTGTTCATTGGATATATTTTTCACTTCTGCCTCAAATTGTTTAGAGATTTCTTTAATATTTAATTCACTTTGACTAGTTATTTTCTCAGTAATACCTTCGATCTTAGGTAACCAAAACTGCTCTATAACAGGAACAGTTCCAATAATATCGTAAATATTAGGACTTAAAAATAGTCCTAAGCCGAGTACTAATCCTTTGAATTTTTTGTATATAGGATTTTCTTTATCCTCATCTTTGAGACTAGGTTCTGTTAAGATCAAATTGCCTAACAGTGAATTGGTCGTTCTTTCTAATCCTCCACTTCCTTCAAAATTATATTGACTTATTGCTGTCAAAACATCTTCAATTTTATTGTTAAGGTCTGTTTTTAAAGGTTCAGATAAATCAGAAGCTTGTACTTCTCCTAGGAGAGATAAAAACTTCTTTTTAAGTTCATCTAAGAATCCTTGACTTAGGAGTAATTTAGGATTTCGACTATGAAACTTATCTGCTAAAAAACTTATTATAAGAATAATATTTTTGTTTTCAATATAATCACTAAATGTCTTCCATTTTTCTGACCAAATATTGCTACGAGCAAAAAGATATTGAAGCTTCCCGATTTCTTCAATAGATTTATCGTGGTTTCCTATATGCTTTAATTGTCTTGCTTCTTCCTCAGCTCTATTTAAAAGCGCACAAAATTTGATAAGATTTCGAGGTTTAGCTTCAATGTTCATGGCTTTCGATAAAACGCTTCCAGACGATTTATCCTGATTTCCACTGGAGTGTGCCTCTTCAAGAATAGTCGCCAGTCTTTTTAGTGCGTTAGTTTGATTCACGGATTAATTTAGGATTTCATTGATTTTTTTTGCACATATATTATAACTAATGCGACTAGTGTATCAGTATATTCTGACCTTGCAGCTTATAAATTACGTATTAATTGTTTGCCTCCCTGGATTTGGTTATGTTTGACAGGTAGCAATTGAGTTAAAATCAGCGCCCTTTGGGCAAATCGCAACAGTTACCCCACCCAGACTTAGAGCTAGGTGGGGACTACAACGAAGAGTTCAGCTCTTCCCAGAAAAATTCGTGACCTTTAGTTGCTCCTCAAGCTTCCTAGTATCAGGAGACTTCTTCTTAGGAGTAGGACTAAACAAGCGATCGCTAATAGTTTTAATCACTATATAAACAACCGGAATCACAAATAAACTCAAGAAAGTCGCCACAAACATACCGCCAAAGACTGCTGTACCCAAAGATTGCCGACTACCAGCCCCAGCACCAGTGGCAATGGTAAGCGGAAAAATACTACTCAAAGTAGAAATTGCCGTCATCAAAATTGGTCGCAAGCGTTGCTGTGCTGCCTCAGTTGCCGCTTTCGTAATCGCCATACCTTGTTCTCGCAGTTGGTTGGCAAATTCAACAATCAGAATTGAATTCTTACTTGCCAAACCGATTAGCATCACCAAACCAATCTGACAGTAGACATCATTAGGCAAACCGCGCAATGACTGAGCCAACAAAGCCCCTAATACTGCTAGAGGAACTGAGATCAGAATAATAATTGGGTCAACATAGCTTTCGTACTGAGCTGCTAGCACCAGGAATACTAAAACTAATCCAAAGGCAAAAATTATCGGTGCTTGACCACCAGACTGAATTTCTTCGAGAGAAGTACCAGACCATTCATAACCTAAACCAGGTGGCAGTAACTGAGCTGATAACTCTTCCATCGCTGCGATCGCATCTCCAGAACTAGCACCACCAGCAGCTCCCCCATTAATTTCAATTGACCGGAAAAGATTGTAATGATTAATCGTTTGGGCTCCAGTGATGGGAGTAACCTTGACTAGATTACTCAGAGGGATCATCTGCTCGAGTTCTGAACGAACGTACAACTGGTTAATATCGTTGGGGTTAGAGCGAAATTGTTTATCTGCCTGGACGTAAACCCGATAAGTCCGCTGCCCAAGAGTAAAGTCATTGACATATCGTGAGCCTAGGTAAGTCTGCAAGGTATTGAAAATCTCATCAATATCTACCTGCAGCGCTTTAGCACGATTGCGGTCAACTTCAATGAACATCTGAGGCGTATTCGCCGTATAAGTACTAAATACAGCTTGTAAGTCCTGATGCTGGTTAGCAGCACCTAGCATCTTACCCATGTTCTCAACCAAAGTACTCAGGGCAAAATTGCCTCTTCTGTCTTGCAGCTGAAATTGAAAGCCACCAAAACTTCCTAAACCCTGAATTGGAGGCGGATTCACCGGTAATATTCTCGCTTCAGGAATTGCCATCAGGGAACCGCGTACTCTGTTAATAATTGCCTGAGCAGATTGAGAAGGAGCTGTACGCTCTGACCAAGGTATCAGGGTGGTAAAGATAACAGCGCTGTTGGCTGTATTACCACTAAAACCAAAGCCGCCAACGGCGAAAGTAGCTCGCACTTCCGGTATTTCCAGAAGGATATCTTCAATCTGACTCATCACCTGGCTGGTGTAATTGAGGGAAGAGCCTTCCGGACCTTGCACAATGGTAATGAAATAACCTTGGTCTTCATCGGGGAGAAATGCTGAAGGTACGCTTTGGTAAACCCAGCCAGTGAGTACCAACAGAGTAGTAAAAATGGCGATGATTACAACTTTAAAGCGCGTCAGGATATTAGTTGCTTTCTGGTAAAGGTTTTGCAACCCTTCCAAAAACCAATTAAAGGCACCAAAAATCTTACCCAGCCAACCACTAGTTTCCGGCCTCTGGCGCAATAATAAAGCTGCAAGGGCAGGAGTGAGGGTAAGTGCATTAAAGGTAGAAAGGACAATAGCAAAAGCAATGGTGAGGGCAAATTGCCTGTAGAGTGCGCCAGTAGTCCCTGGGAAAAAGGCAACTGGGATAAATACAGCCATCAGCACCAGCGAAGTGGCAATCACTGCCCCCAACAGTTCGCGCATCGACTCGATGGCAGCTCGACGAGGCTTCATGCCAGTATTTTGAATCTTGGTGCTGATATCCTCAACCACAACAATGGCGTCATCGACTACCATCCCCGTAGCTAAAGTCAAACCAAATAAGGTCAGAGAGTTGATCGAGAAATCGAAAACCTTGACAAAAGCAAAGGTACCAATTAGAGCAACCGGAATAGTAATCGCAGGGATTAAAGTAGTGCGCCAGTCCTGTAAGAAGATAAAAATCACCAAGACCACTAATGCAACTGCTTGTATCAAGGTCCAGACTACTTCTGAGAGGGACTGCTCCACAAAATCGGTGGTGTCAAAGCCGATATCGTACTTCATGCCCGGAGGGAAGTCCTTAGACAGCTGCGCCATTTCTGACTTGACTCCCTTCGCCACCTCTAAGGCATTGCTGCCAGGAATTTGATAAATCCCCAAGCCCACAGCCTCATTTGCCCGAAATCGCAGTAAAGTGCCGTAATTTTCTGCTCCTAGTTCTGCCCGCCCTACATCTTTGAGTTTGACTAAGTTACCATCATTACCTGTGGCAATGACCAGTTCCTGAAATTCTGAGACATTTGTAAGTTTGGAAGCTGCCCGTAGATCAATTTGATATTGTTGATCATCTAGGGTTGGCGGCTGACCAATGCGTCCGACACCAACTTGGACATTCTGTTCCTGTAGAGCATCGACTACATCCTCAGCAGTAAGGTTGCGACTAGCAAGCCGATTAGGGTCTAACCACAGGCGCATCGCGTAGGTACGTTCACCAAAAATTCTGACGTTGCCAACACCGTTAACTCGTTTGAGGGCATCTACGATGTAAAGGTCAGCGTAGTTGCTGAGGAAGACGTTGTCGTATTCGCCGTTTTCAGTGTAGAGACCAAACCCTAAGAGAATACTGCTAGACTCCTTACTGATGTTGACCCCAATTTCCCTGACAGTTTCTGGCAGTCTGGGTTCAGCAATCGATACTCGATTTTGGACATCGACAGCGGCAATATCTTGATCCCTGGTGGATTCAAAGGTAACAGTAACTGTACTATTGCCATCATTACTGCTAGTCGAAGTCATGTATCTCATGCCTTCGACACCGTTAATTTCCCGTTCTAAGAGGGTTGTAACCTCTTGTTCTACAGTCTCAGCATCAGCACCAATGTAGTTAGCAGTAACGCTTACTTGCTTAGGGCTGATATCCGGATATTGGGCAATGGCTAAGGTAGGAATGCAAACAGCTCCCACCAGCAGGATAATCAAAGAGCAGACCGTAGTAAAAACAGGTCGCTTAATAAAAAAATCAACAAACATAAGCTGCACACAAGCGCTAGTACTATGCAGGCATCAACAGCGAGCTCTCAATTAGTATCAGTTATATGAGTTATTAGTTACTCATCCTCTGGCAAAGCATGGAAGTTAGAATCAACAATTGTTGTTTTCTTTTTTACCCCTTTAACTGGATGAACATCGACCTAAAAACACCTATCCTTACTTAAGATATCAATTTTCACTACCCATTAAATAAGCTTTTGTGCATCTAAATTGCACTTTATTTCTCCCCATCTCCCCCTCTCCCCATCTCCCCATCTCCCCATCTCCCCATCTCCCCATCTCCACATCTCCCCATCTCCCCCTCTATCTAAAACTGAGGAGGAAGTGATGAACTTTTAGATTCCGGAAGGATGGGAGTGCCATCAGAGAGATTAAGA
>JAAHGS010000112.1 GCA_010692645.1 Symploca sp. SIO2E9 | reverse complement strand
TTGAACACTGGTGGCACAAAGTCAAAACAGCGATTAGAAAAGAGTTGCCTAAGTATAATTTTGATGTCCACAAAGCGGCGGATGCAGCCTTTCAGTATTTGTAAACACACCAGCGCGCAGCGCTATACCTGTCGCTGACCAAAAGTAATTCCATGTTCTTTAAATTGCCTGGTCTTTTTCTGGGGTAGAGTCTCCTCTGGGATGTCGATAAATTCGCCATTACACCAGCGAAGATAAAAAAGTTCCAGCCGCTTAAACAGCTGCACTGGTTGAAATTCCTCGTTGGCTCTTAGCAGCCCCATTAGGTATTCCACAATTTCTAGAGTCAGCCCACCGTATCCCAACAAATCATAAATTTCCTCATGCATGTGATCCTTTTTGACCAGAAATTCCTTACTCCTCCTTCGTTGTTCTGTCCATCCCACCAACCTTTCTGCTAGTAGTTGAGCAAATAAAAACTCACTAAAACTTTTGTGGGCAAACTCCACTGAACCCCCTTTTTCACGGTGAGTAGGTTGCAGATAGAAAGCTGCCAAAGCATTTTTGAGAGCCTCATCTCCCAATCGTTGTTCAGCCTGCTTAATTAAGCCTGCCGCACCCTCACTATCTTGAATACGCTCCTTCAGCATCGGCAGTGGAGCACATTCTCTACCAGATTGCACCACACACAGAGCCGCTTCTGCTAGAATGCACTGCAAACCAGCAGTTTCCATGGTTGTCTGCCTTCGGCTAAGCCATTGGGGACGTTGTTCTTCTAAAACCCAGCGCAAGGATTCTTGGTAGATGAGAATTTTAGTCTGAATACCACTGGTTCCCTCAAGCTTTTGGACGCTTAAATGTCCATCTCGGTGCATGGCAGCCAGTAAATAAAGTAATAGGGGTTCAGAGGCTAATTCCCCCACACTCTCAATAATTCGTTCGTCTTGCAGAAATTCGGCAAAGAGCTCTGATTTCTCTTCTCCAACTTGTAGTGACCATTTAGTGAACCACTGCTGTTGGACTTCCTCATCCATCAACTGGATTTCCACCCGTTCCAGATTAGGGGGCATAAACCGCTCTAGGTTTTGCAAAGCCAGGGGACGACCAGTAACTAAAATCCGATGCCCCATGTCTGGACTACGCTGGCAATCTTGCTGAAATTGTCCCACCTGTCTGAGAAATTCTTCTAAGCCGCTGCTTCTACCCTCCATTACTAGCTCGTCAAAGCCATCGAGCAAAAATAAAAATCGGGTATTTCTATCGGTTAGCCAGTCATTACTGGTGGCAAAATTAGTTGCTACAGCTTCTCGTAAGGTTTCCCGGAAACTGGGCTGTAATTTTGAGATATCTCGCAAGCGAATTAAGACAGGAGTCCAGAGGGGATGCCAGTGCTGCCGCACCCAATCAGCAAACATACGACAAAAAACGCTCTTGCCGCGCCCGGGCCCACCTTGAATAAATATCACCTGGTGCTGCTGAGTTTTATCTGTGAGGATGCGCTTTGCCCAAGTTTCTAAATCAAAAGCAGTGTCTTTTTTTTCTTCATCAACATTTTTATCAACTCGTTCGGCTTTCAGCGGTACATAGATATCTTGGAAGGTGAACTCTTCGGCAAACACTTGCTGATTAGGCAAGTTAGCAATCTGCTCTTGAAGGTATGTTTCGATATTGGCGTACTTATTATCTTTGTTTCCTTGACCTTGAAGATACAACTCAACTGAGTCTCTGACAGTATCCTCCAGTTCTGACAAAGTGGGCTTGAGAAAGGGGTGAGTACCCCAAGCCACCCAGGCAGTTAAAATTTCCGCTTCTGACTTGCTTATTTTGACTCGCTCCCATAAAGCTTTCAGCCGCTGGTTCAAAGCTTGGGCTAACTCCGATTGATGAAAGCAACTGAGAGCATTCTTAGCCAGTTCCTCATTGAGGTGAAATTCACTAAACTGGCGCATCTGATCATCAGCCAATTCATCCACTGGCATCCCAGCCACACTCCATTGCTGTAAAATCTCATTCCCTTTGACTAACTCATTCAAGCTATCTAGGTAGGCTAAGGGAGCAGCCAGCGCCACCCATTCTTCTAGAGAGAGCTTGTTCCCCTTCTGTTGGCGGTACAGCCTAACACCTTTAATTGCTAGTCCAGCACCTGATAATCCAGCAATGGCAATTCCTACAGGATTGACAGCAGTTGAGAGTATGCCCAAGGCTACGCCAAATTCCAAAGCAAATTTAGTAGTTTCTATTCCTGCCTCGGTAACATCTGTCGGCTTTGCCAACTCTCGGATGTCAGTATTTAGAAACTCCCAGAACTTCCGCAACTGCTTTGCCATCTGTTCTTCTCGCCAAACTGCCTGAAGGGTCAAGTTAGCCTCTATCTTAGCCAGGAATGTCCTTCCCTGGAAATTTTACAAATTATGTTCATTATGTAAAATCGCTAATTGTCGACCCTAGGATATCTTTTTCACATTTCCTCTCCTAAACCCCTCCACCCCTCATGATTCCGTTCTTTTCTCCTTCTACCCTTGTGACACTTTCCTCCTTCTTGAGAAATTTCCCTACTTGTTCCCACTAGTCCCCCAAAAAGATCCGTATTTCTACGGTATTGGTGAACCCCACAGTTTTTATATCATAAATACAAATTCAGGTTTGTTATCAAAATGTCACTAACATTACAAAACCGATTTGGTGCTAATGCCACTTTGTCCAATGGCACACTGCAAATTAAGCTTTCCGATTTAGCCGTCTCTGGATTAGACACTAGTGCCCCTAGCGCTGATCAGATTTTGGCAACCTTGATTCTGTTGAGCCAGCAGAACCAACCCGCCACAGCAACAGATGACCCCACTATAGGGCTAGTTATTGCCGATAGCTTCAAAACCTTTGCCACTCGTGGTGAACAATCTCAGTTGGAATACCAAAAGACAGTGAGCTTATACGTTTCAGACACCACCTCAACAGTAGATCCAGATGATTTGGTAAGTTAATTATGCCAGCAACAACTAAAGTTTTTAATCGTCAAATTAGCAATTCTGCTGAATTGGCAGAGGCTTTAAAGTTGGCAATGAGTTATGCTGGCTATTCAGCACCGATAGAAACAACAAGTGGGAGTACAATTTATCTTCGGTTTCCAGTTGAAGTACCCGTAGATGATTACACGATTCATTTAGAGGTAAGTATCTCCTCCTCTTTGGGATTGAGGCAGACATTGTTAAAAGATTGGTCACCTTCTGCCAGCAGTTTTCCCAAAAGCCAACCATCAGACTCAGAAGATTATGATCAGGGCTTGATAATTTTTAACTGTTGCAATCATCCAGAGTTAAGAGTGGTGGATGTTTATCAAAAGAATGCTGAAAACTTTCTAATAGGAGCAATTAGACCATTATACAAAGAAAATTATTGGGACGAAAGGGTTTATCCTTTTGTCTTCATAGCATCATCTTCAAGTGTAAGTACTTTTTTTTATAGCTTTGATGATAGTTTATCTCCCCACGACAGTTTCTCTTATGCCATAGACACTTTTCCCCAGCTAGTCAACAGGAATCGAGTTACACAAAAATACAACATTATCACGGGAGTGTTTTTTCTGACTAACAGTGGGGAGGGAATATGTGGAACTTTTTCTGAAGAGGTGGGGAGGGGTGCTACAAGCGGGGCTATCCCTGGAGATTTAAATTTAGAAACTGTTGATAAGATTTATTTGATTTTAGCGACAGGAACTGCGGGGCTAGTAGTAGAGACTTACTGGCCAGAGGAGGTGTAATGTTAAGGATTGCCTCCTACAAAAAAGTCGAAGTCAACCAAGTTTTTAAGAGTAGCTCAACCAAGTTTTCAGGCTGGAAAATTGAGAGTAGAACAATCTATAAACCAAAATCAATTAAGTTCCAGCCAGCTCAGGCAATAGGGAACGCGATTGCTAGCCAAAAGCTGATAGAAGTGCAAGCTTTTGCCATGGGGCAAAGTTGGAGTTTGGGTCGATTGTCGCGCCCCTTAACAGGATGGAAGCTGATCAATGAAGCGGCTGTATCCCATGTGAACAGTGAACGGCATTTAGGCTATAGGGTGCAGAGGAGAGCCGCTTGGAGAAGAAGAGCAGATATTAACTTAGAAACTGATATGGCTATTCGAGTTCAAACCTTCCAAGAGGTTAAATCAATTAATCTTAGAGTTCCTGACAGGGATGATGGCATTCACTTACTCTATTCCAATCAAATCACTGACTTAGTACAGCATTATGCCCCAGGGGAAATCAACGTCAAGGCTATCCTTAATGCTTTTCTTAAAAATCTTAAAGTCTACTCAGAAATTACCTCCTTAACAGCTGCACCTGTTCCAAATTTTTCAGCAGTTGCAACTAAAGCCGAGCAGCAACAGATAGCCTTAGAGTATGAATGGACTTCGCCAAGATTTGCGTTAAGAATAGTTTCCTCTAACGATGGTAATTTCTGGATTGAAAGGGGTAAGATTGCCCTAATCAATAGTGCAGGATATCCTTACCGATTGCACGATGTTCTAGACATTTTAACTAGTAATCTAGCGGAAGAGATTGGAGGGCAAAGTCAGTTAGCTGTGCAAATGATTGATGTGGGCTATGGCTTCCCCCAGCCGACCGATACAATCACGGTTTCGGGTTCTGTTACTGAGGAAATTCATCTTATTCAAAGTGCATTAAATGTATTTGTGTGAAACATGTATTATCACTACAACCAAGGGTATGAGGACTTGGCAAGGGAGAACGACCCTGCCGGGCTTAGATTCCCCTACTATATTATTGGTAAGCAAGATAGAGAAATGCTGGTGGCACGGTATGCAGGCTTACAGAAGATAAGTTATGGGGTGATTTCGAGAACCGGGAAAGATTTTAAGCAGTGGTTTGATTATGGTTAGACTCAGAGAGATTAAAAACAGAGCTTCAGGGCTATTAGAAAACGCGGTTGAGCGGTTAGAAAATTCAGGACCGATTCAAGGGTTACTCCCTTTAACTAATCCCAATAATTACAGCTTTACTGCTGATTTAAATTGGGTTTCTCCGTGGGACTGTGAAAATAACCCTAATTCCCCCTTTTGCGGTGGTAGACCTTGGAGCATCCCCCTAGGATTTAGGTTTCAATTTGCTCAGGATGACTGTAATACTTCAGTTGAATTTAACAGTACTATTTTTTCTGGACGAGGCCCGCAAATACATTTTAATTACAGAGACCCTAACTGTTTTGTTGAGCAGCCGTTCCCTCCTTTTCCTATTGAAAATTTAGAGGAAGAAGAAGAACAGGAAGAGGGGAAAGATGAACCGCCAGAGGAACCGCCATTTAATTATAATCGCCCTGGGGGTAAGTTTGATGATGATGACCCCCCTAAGTGCAACAATAATTGTGGCCCTTTATTTCAGAGGTATTTAAGAGAACAAGTTGTACCTTTACGACGACTTATAAAAGAGCGTGATCGAAGAGATAAAACTTTTGCGGAGAGAGATGTTGAGTTTGTTTTTAAAAGCCCGGCAGCTCCAGGAAGTGGGCAATCTTATTGCGACCGACGAAGAGATGAACTGTATGCAAAAAGGCATGTAATCGGGGATTTTATTTCCCCTCAATATTGGGATATAGCAGAGCCAGAAAATGAGTCTGGCACTTCAATCAGCACTAGGTATCTTAGGATTTTTGAAGCTTATAACGGGGAGATAGAAACTAGAACAGCTTTTTACAGAGATGGACATTGGAAAGGAGTTAGAGATAATGGCACTACTTTTAATCTCTCTGATTGCAGTTGCTTGGTAAAGATGACAACTAAAAGAAAAAAAACAGTATTAGGACGATATATTACTAGGCAGTGTTATCCCATCGTGTACAAACCCTTCCCGCTTGGGGGAAAGGTTTTAGGGACAGCAGATATCGAGCCTACTTACATAAAAACTGACGTTAGTTATGATTTTTTCACTATAGAAGAATCTGGATTACCTCCAGTTTTTAATTTTGGTGCCCCCTTCCCAGACGAGCCGGAGCCTCCTCCACCATTTGTCAGAAAAAGGTGCCGCAAGAGCTGTTCTTGCACTAAGGATCTTTCTCCAGTTATGAGTGGGATTTTAGCTCAATTAAACCAAATTAAAGCGCGATTGCAGGAGGATAAATGAGCTGTTGTTGCCCCTCCCCCAATCAAGAAGCTTTGCTCAGGCAAATCTGGGCAGCAGTACAAGACTTAAAGCAAGAGGTTGAGTTACTTAAGTCACAAACAGCCTCTATTTCTCCTGAAGAAAAAGAGCAAATTATTCAGCAATCTGTTACTGGAGCGCAACAAGTTATTTTGCCTTTAGCCGCCACAGCAGCAGCCGAGAAGCTTAAGCCTTTCTTCTCTAAATTTGGTAATCTTGACAAGAAGTTTGGCTCACTGGTTAATGACTATAAAAAGTTTTTAGTTAAGCAAGGCGTGATTGATAACCGGGCGACAGCTGCTTTTAAACGAGCTGATAAAGCTTGGGGAAATCTTCAGGTAGTCAAAAACCAAACTAGTGGGGCTTTGCAAAGAGCTAACCAAGCCTGGGGGAATGCACAGCTGGCTTCTTCAGAAGCCGTCAAAGCTTCCAAGACAGCAGCAGAAGCCTCTAAGGCGGCTGCCAGCTCCTTAGCGGCTATTAGTGCTTTTGCGGCTGGATTTGCCGCCGCTGGCATTTCCATTGCAACCCTCAAGGTTTTAGGCAATCGGATTGATGTTGAAGCCAGAGCAACCGATGCGATTGGAAATGACTTATCCAGGGTTTTTGGGCAGGTTTTCACTAATAAAACTATTGCTACTAGAGCCGAAGCTAAAGCTAATCGAGCTCAAGAGGAAGCAAATAAGGCTTTTGTTGAGGCTTTGGGCTTGAGAAATAATTTGATTACGGTTAGAGAAAAGGCTGATAGAGCCAACAATGATGCCTCAACAGCAATAGTTGAGGTTAAGGCGGTAGAAGCCAGAGTAGAAAATCTCAACCACATTGCAGCACAAGCTGACTCTAATGCTTCTACTGCCTTGATTGGATTGACGGCTTTAAGACCAAGGGTTGATAATCTTAACAATTTAGTGGCTCAAGCTAACTCTAACGCTTCAAGGGCTTTGCAGCAAAAAGCAATTCCTGGCCCAATAGGGCCCCAAGGAATCCCAGGAGCTAGAGGCGCTCAAGGTTTGCAGGGAATTCCAGGAACTAGGGGCGCTCAGGGCATCCCAGGAATCCAAGGAGCTAGGGGAGTTCAAGGTTTGCAAGGAATTCCAGGATCTAGAGGCGCTCAAGGTTTGCAGGGAATTCCAGGAGCTAGGGGCGCTCAGGGCATTCAAGGAATCCAAGGAGTTAGGGGCGCTCAGGGCATCCAAGGAATTCCAGGAGCCAGGGGCGCTATTGGTTTGCAAGGAATTCCAGGAGCTAGGGGAGTTCAAGGCATTCAAGGTATCCAAGGAGCTAGGGGCGCTATTGGTTTGCAAGGAATTCAGGGAGCCAGGGGCGCTATTGGTTTGCGGGGAATTCAGGGAGCCAGGGGAGTTCAAGGTATTCAAGGTATCCCAGGAGCTAGAGGAATTCAAGGTATTCAAGGTATCCCAGGAGCTAGGGGCGCTATTGGTATCCCAGGTATCCAAGGTGCTAGGGGCGCTCAAGGTATTCAAGGTTTACAGGGGCTTCAAGGAGTCCCAGGGAAAGACGCTGTTTTGACACCAGAACTGAAAAAGCAACTCGGGAGAATTGAAGCAGGAGTTAACACTAACAAGAACTCTCTGCAAAGGATACAGAGTTCAACTAGCAAACTTTCAGCCGAGCTCAAAGAGAACTTTAGCAAGCTTTCTAAGCGGCTGAAGTTACCAGAAATCCTCAATGCCTTAACTCTGTTAGTAACGCTGCACAATGCAGCAATGCTAAGTCGTTCCATCGCTGAGACTTTGGGAGACATTGTTTCAACAGGAATGGCTTTAATTGGACTCAAAGATGAAGATGGACAACCCTATGATTTTAATGAAGTCCTGGGGAACTCTGCCGCTAACTTCCTCAAGGGATTACTGGGAGATGCCGTTTGGAGTGACCTTGTATTCAAATGGAAGAAGGCTAGCCGTGTGTATCAATCCGGTGCCAACATTATGTCCTCAATGACCTCAATGTTCTACAGTGTGCGCTCAATTTCGGCTTTTGGAGCTGAGCAGGTGGGCAAAATTGGCAATGCCCTGAGAAAGGATGGAGTCGTCAGAGAAGACTCTTATCGAGCCATGCCTGAAAATGTTAATGCCTTCAGTACTACCAGAAACCGCATTCAACATATGATTGAAGGTTTGGAGGGTATCTCTGATGCGGCGGATGCAATTCACACTATTACCGAAGAGACTTTTTCCATTACCAAAGAAATTGATGAGATTAACAAGACTAAAGCTGAGTTTGAGGAGTACTTAAAAGAAAAGGCCCCCAAAGAACAAGCAGAAAATGAGGTGGTTGCCAAAGCACTCAAGCAACAAAAAGCTGTCGCCGACAGAGAGCCAGAACATTCACAACAGGAGCAGGCGAGAGGTTAATGAGCACTACAGAAGGCTGGGAGTTTACTCAAAAAGTTATCAAAGTTGGCTTTAACAGGGATGTCAGGAAATACTTCCGAGACATCAAGTCGGATAGCCGACGGGATAACGGTAGAGCCGTTTTAAAGAATTCTCTATTAATCAAAGATAATGATAGTGCCTTACAAGTCTTAAACAAACAGATGTATTTTTATTTAGGACTAAAAGATAATCGACAAACGATTGCCACTATCCCTGAAGATTGGGCAGTAAGAGTGGGAGCGAATCGCCCTCAACTGGTAATTATTTACCGAGCCAACACAACCAAAAAACAAAGAACAGGAAATTACACTCTTACCCTTCCTCACTACAATGGCGATAAAAGACCACAGTTGCCTACCTTTAAGAAAGGAAACTGGTGTGGAATTTTGCGATTAAAAGACAATTCACAACTCAAAGTTAACGCACTCTCAGAAGCTGAAGCCGAAAGGGTGATTAAGCTTTTGCAACGCTATCTCAACCGGAATTTTTTGCCTGGACATCTAAAAATTGCCAAAATCCGAAATTCTCCTTACTCAGAAGTCGAGGTTAAACCTCTTCGAGCCGATTACTACAGCAAGGGAAGAGAAAATGCTCAGCCGGATTGGCGCTACTACGCTGATTAAAACCATGCGCGCGGCCTAAGGCCGCGCGCACTGTAGCTCGGTATTTTCACTTACCCCATCTCCAAGCAAAACCTTTAGTGTGAAGTCATTCTCTTTGAGCGGGTTGATTATGGCTTCAGTATTCGATTCAGGAACTGGCGGTGACATGAGTGCAGTGACTCTGCCAGCCGCCTTTGCCGAGGCAGCTCATATGCTTTTTGCTGCTGAACAAGAGATTGCAGCAGATACCAGACCAGGTTTCATTACCTTTACTTCCGATCTATCTGCTGAGACGATTACGGTGGCTGCCACCTTACCAGTAACCACGACTTTAAACGCCAACGGGCAAGTAGTGGTAACAGCCTCTGACTACCTACAACCATTGGGGGCTGCCTCTGAATTTGATGGTGGTGGTGGGGAGTTAAGCTCAATCCATAAAACCGCAGCCTTGTTTGAAATTGCTCAAAAAGTACACGCCGCAGAACAGGCCTTACCAGCTGATACTCAGCCCAATAATCTCACTGTTGCTATTGACCTAGAAGCAGCCACAGCACAAATTGATGCCACCTTTCCCATAACTTCTGCCATTGGTACTAATTCGACAATTGTTTTGAGTGTAGTTGATTATTTATAAAGGAGTAAAAGATGGCAGGGAAAATAGGGCCTAGGGTAATTGTGCAAGTAGGAAAAGGCAAAAACGGTAAAGCCGTTTATAGCTACATGCTCAAAAAAATAGCAGATAACTTTGGCTTTACGATTGAAAAAAAAATCCCTCAGCGAAAAGGAAAAAATGGTCGCATAATTGTACAGCGTGGTAGTGTAGGTAGAGGTTCGATTACTGTTCCTTTAAGCGCCAGAGCCAAAACCCCTAAAGGTAATACCAGAACCGCTAGTATACCCATACCGGAGGGTATGACCATCCCCAAAATTCAAGCTTTTCTCCAAAAAGCCAAAAAGAATAAACCAGAATACTTTGTGAGCATGGATGGTCGTAGCTGGCCGGTAAATTAATGACTCGTCCAATTTTTGAGCTTAATAACTCCCTAAATTGGAACCTCGCCAGACGAGGAAGTTTTACGGCTAGAATTGACCCGAAGAAAAAGGGTAAATACTTACCAATCCCTCCCATATCTGTACCAATTTCTAGTTACTTAGTGGTGGTGGGCACTAAATCCAGAAAAGCCAAACCAAAGTGGTGGCTTGGGGTTTATGTTAGTGCGCGTTTACTAGTTTCAGTAAGTTCCACCTCTAATTTCATTTTAGGGGTAGAAGTCTATCGCAATCGTTGCGGATTAAACACTCTAACTCTGTTAGAATTACCCCGTGTACACCCAGTACCTTTTTTGTTAATTTTAACCCCTCCTCACTGGCATCAACAATTAGATTTAGAGGTGTGGTTTTATGATGGTGTAGATTCAGATACGACTACTGAAAGTTTAGAGAGAATTGAGGGTAAAATAGATTTATTGTGAGCTGGTTAAGAATCAAAACTTTTCGACTTAGACCAGAACAATTGTACTTGTCAGAGCCAGTCAGAGGAGAATTATTTAGGCTAATTCCACAAACCAATAATTCTGTTTACTGGACGCAGATAGCACAGGCAGAAGTGTTAGGCAAACAGTTACAGTTGTTTAATAAGCGTTTAATCAAGCGCTGGAATAGGTCAGAGGTTTTTAGGTTTGCTCCCTTTGTAGCTTTTTCCACACAACAAATCGCCGTACAGGCTTTTAATGTTGAACGTTTGCCCCTTTCACGTTGGCGGTGTCAACTTTCTTTGGAAGTGTATCAAAGCGATATTGCTCTTGAATCTGAGAGTGGATTCTTCTTGATGCTTTCTCTGGAAAGATATACAGAAACTGAAGGTTCAGTAGTAAGTATTTTTCGTAATTCTACAGGACTGGGGCACCAAAACTTTGATTTGGGGCGTTTCTATGAAATTACTAGCAATAAAGAGGTTTCTGCTCCCGAAGTAATTCGTCAAGGATTAGACGAAATTGTTTGTCTTTTTTACTCTCAATCTCCTTTGGTTCATCACTCAATCAAAGTCGCCATTTGGCGCTTAGACAACTAATTTTAATTACGTATTTATTCGGAGGTTAAGTTTTCAAAGACTCTCTAAGTTAATTAGTAGAAAAACTCACAATCCTTAACTGAAAAACATGAGTAGAGAAGTTCTTTATCGTTCTCTTGATGCTAGCGGTGTTCCTCCCATTGTTGCTGCTCCTTCCGGTGGGAATTCTCAATGTTTAACCACTAGGGGTGAAGTTGATGAGCTCATTGCTGATGCCTACGAGCGCATCCGTCAGCTGGATACCGTCAGCCAGCAAGCCCGAGAAGTTTTGCTTTCTCAACTGGAGCAGACTTTTGAAAACCTTGCTCAACAATTAAATCTTCTCAGAGACAGAGTTGTTGGTCAATTGACGGTTGGGGCTGTCTTTAATACTCTGGCTGAGGCCCGAACTTATCTCAATAGTTTATCTGCTGATATTCCAGCTACTAGCCATCATCGATTAGTACTAATTGCTTCTGAGGTTGACCCCAGTATTAATGGTGTTTACAAGCAAAATGGTACTCAAGTAGTTCGAGCTGATGGTTTTACTGAGGCTAGTTCTCTACCTTCAGGATTTAAATTCTTTGTGGATTTAAATAACCAACAGTATGCTGTTCTTAACGATGCAGTGCCTGTTAGTTCTGTTGACCATACTATTGCCTCTGTTGCCATTGCTCCTTGGACTCGTGTTGAAGAGATTCTGGCTAATGCACCCTTAAGAAAAGTTGGTCCGGTTCTGGAGCTATTGTTCAATAATAATTATTTGGCAGTGGTTGAGGGACAGCTGACTTTTAGTAGCAATTTCCTTTCCCGAATTCAAGGGATAGAATCGGCTCAACAACAGGCTAATGCTCAAATCACTTCCTTACAAGACAGACATGGTGCTTTGGAAGAGAGGGTCAATTCTGCTCACCAAAAGTCTGATAATAATACTACTGCTATTGCCTCAGTTAATGAGCAAATAGAAGGTCTTAATAGTTTCCGCACTAGTACACAAACTTCTTTGGATACTATTGGCAATAATCTTACTCTTGCTCAAGGTAAAATCGAGGTTTTACAAGGTTCCCAGACTTCCCAGGACAATGAATTAGGCGTTCACAGCGGTAAAATTTCTGAACTAGAGACTGATAATGCTCAATTAAAAGCCGATGTTCAAGAACTCAAAATAGTTCGTCCACAACATAACTCTCGAATTACTGCTAATAGTGATGGTCTTACTGCTTTACAAGGGGACATTGCTTCTGTCAAGTCCAAGAATACTGAGCAAGATACTAGACTTACTGCTTTAGAGGCAGGAGCCGCTGAATTAGCTACTCTCAAAAACAAGCAACAGGTCAATACTGATAAGTTAACTGCTCTTGATAGTTTTGTTCTGGAAACCAGAGCTAAAAATCTTACTCAAGACGAGCGGTTAACTACTTTAACTACTCAGTTAGATGACAAGGTAAGCACTTCTAATCTTGCTAACTTACAAGACCAACACTACTATACACACGTCAAATCCTTTGTCTTGAAAGATGGCGTTACTGAGGAAAAGGAAGATGCTGAATCTGGTGGTATTTACTTTTTCACTACCTTTGAATTTTCTACGGGGTTTGGAGACCTGAATTTTCGAGTCTTTGACCTTTCTGATGCTTTGGCTCCTTTCACTCAAAGGGGTTATTCTTTCGTTTCTCAACGGGTTGGTGTCGATAATGTCCGCATTATGTTTCAACATAACTTGGCTGCTTTTCCTGATAACAAAGCTGTTGTTTCTGTTATTAGGGTGCCTGCCCCGGGAAACTAACTGGGGGGAGACAAGAGTCCATTGAGGATTATTTGAGTGACTCCCCTTTAAGTCAGTATCATCCCCCACATCCACAGGGTTTCTCCATTAGTTATGATTCACCGAATTCTTATCATAACTTTTTCTCTTACCGAGTTGAACACCTCAGTACTCAAACTAAAACCGCTCATGTTTACGGAGTTTATTTGCTTGGTCCCCCCCGAACTAAAGTGCCCAGTACACGTAACCAATACTGGTCTTCCCCTCCTGATTACAGAGCTATGCAAGTCATCTACAAAGATAGGGTAGGTTACTATCAAGCTCTCATTCATTATTTAGAGGGGACTTTAAGATTAGCGTGAGTATTTGATTTTTCCTCTAGCAGAACCAAGCGCGGAATTGCCAACTTTCCGCGCTTTTCCTTGATAATTAAGATGAATGAAACTTTTCTTTCTTATTCGAGAAAAGATTTAGACTTAGCCCGTTTTCTCAAGCAACATCTTGAATCTTATGGTTTTTCCCTCTGGCAAGATTTGGAGGATTTGCCTGTGGGTGAGCCTTGGCGACAAGAGGTGCAAGTGGCGATTCAAAAGTCCATCAATGTTCTTTGTCTGATAACTGAAGATTTTATTGCCTCTGACAATTGTCAGTGGGAAGTTCAGCAGGCTCTGGCTCATAACAAGAGGTTGATTCCTGTGGCTCGAATTGGCTTTGCTAATTTTCAACGGCTGGGTTTGGCTATCAGGGAGTTAAATTGTGTTTTTATTGGGGATGAGCCTTCTGTGGGCTTGAAGAGGCTGGTAGAGGCTCTAGAGTTCCCTTGGGGCAAAACTCCTGGCGATAGGCTTGATGCTTACCTCGATTTTGGTGATTATCGTTTGCCGCTGTTGAGGAATCGCTACTATCTGGGTAGGTATCCTCGTGGGGACTGGCAAATAGTTGGTTTGATTTTGGTTCCCCACAAAGATGTAAGTCGCCACCATGCTACTTTACTACTTACTGATAACCGCTGGACTATTACTGATGGGGCTTTTACTTTTTCTGCCACCGGAAAGTTTTTAGATTGGGCATCTTCAAAAAATGGTACTTTTGTTAACCACAAGCCTATCCACCACCAACGCCCTTTTTTTTATCCTCTGCGTCATGGTGATCAATTGCGTTTAAGCGCAAATTGTTTTATTACTTTTCGGGAGATTTTAGCCGCTGGGCGAGAACTCTATGAGGATAAAGATGCCTCTCAAGAAACTTCTTGGTAAAGTTTTATCTTCCCACTAGTGACAATTAAAGGATAGCGGGGATTTTTGTATGCAGCCGCCGCAAGCTTGATTAGTAGTCTAAATTTAAAGACAACTCACCAAAAATATCTTTTTACCTCTGTTCTCAAGCCCAGGAGCAAAAGGGAAAACTTCCGAGATTTACATGATCCTTGGTTCAAGGGATGTTGATTGTTGGGTCGTTAGCGGTCATGTACACCTCCGGATTCAAAAAACCGACAGGGAAGCTTAGGGGACGATTGCACTGTGGGAACCACACCTCGGTGCTGATGCTGCTTAAGGTAGCTTGCGATCACTGACAAATTCTCCGCGCTGACGGGAGAGTTCGAGTCTTTTTTCCCTCGCCTGATAACGCCAACAATCAAATATCTTTTGCTCGATTTCCTGGGTAGTTAATCCAGTTTCTTCTGATTTTTTGTCAAGGAACTGTCGATAAACTTCCTTTATCCCTAAATCGTTAACAAACAGGGATAGTGATACTGTCATCAGCTGAGAATTGTTCCAAGACAATTGCTCCCTGACTGCTACAGCGAGTTCATACAAGCTGGTGGGGATATAAGCCCTGAACTCGCTATGAGCCTCGTAGCTGCCGAGTTCAAGTAGCTTGTCCTGCAACATCTCCTTAGTAGGACTAGCAAGGAATTTCAATAAAGCATGAGTGCCAATCTGTGACTTATTGAAGCCAATGGCAGCTCCAATCAATAAGACTTCATCATAAAGATTTCCAGGGACAAAGCCAGAGCGAATCTCAGTAGTCCCTGTCTGTATAATTGGTTCACCATTAATTTTGCCGTGGTCTTTGCGATTCTCTAACCAGGCTTCTAGCTCTTCAATCGTTTCTGGTTTTTTGTTAGATACCATAATAACTCTGTTAATGGC
The DNA here is from genome assembly GCA_010692645.1 of Symploca sp. SIO2E9. Lineage (GTDB taxonomy): Bacteria > Cyanobacteriota > Cyanobacteriia > Cyanobacteriales > Coleofasciculaceae > SIO3C6. Next base: position 5,499 of record JAAHGS010000112.1, on the reverse strand, counting down.
GCTAATAACGCAGTCTTGTTTCCCAACATCGCTATACTAGCTATTATTCTAGTGCGCTGTTTGCGCTTTATTGTACTATAATACCGTTAATGCCTTATGTTACGGCAAAGGCAGCCCGATTCAGACGTACTTAAGACGGCGAGAGCCAAGTCTTGCCAACTATCTCTCGCCGCCTTTATAGGACACCAGAGGTAACTCTAATGCATTTCTATCTTGATGCATTAGAGTTAAAACTCAAATAAATTTCAAGAGCAGCTGCGCGGAAGGTTAGAAGTCCACGTGCAGCTGCCTGACTTCCTTTAAAAAAGGAGAAGTTACTTTATGGTCGCTCAACTTTTAGAAAAACCACAAGTCTCAACTGATTCTTGAAAGTCGGAAATTAACAATAATATTGCAAAAAAGAACGGACTGAAGAGGGCGTTGGGCTTAAGACCAATCGCACTTGGCAGCCCGTAATATTAGTATGTATTCCATAGTATATCAATCAAGCCCATGTACCAGACAATAAAAAGGAACAGCATTAGAAAGGATCATAGGATCGACAGACTCAGAATACTGCCCTTGACTCCCGAAGAATACTGTAGACGCTGGATACCAAAACTTAGGGGTATACAACCAGATGAACGGGGCTATAGACAAGCCTGCATCATTGAACTGGCAAGAATCACAACGCTTAAAGAGAATACTATCAACACCTGGGGCAAAGACTTCAAAGACGCCCCCAGGTACGTCCAAGCCATTTGCCGAATGGCAGACATGCTAAACCAAATTCGAGAGAAAGCCACCTTCTCTGACAATTTCCCCGATGAATAATTTGTACGGATTCCATAGCAAAACTCTTGACCCCTCACAGCAAGGGGTTTTTTAATTAAGAGCAGAAAGGCAGCGTGCATCAACGATTTTTTCTCAAAATCTTGCTGCTCAAAGAGTCTAGGCTTTTTCCGGAGTCAGAGAGAGAAAAAATTTCTGCTTTGCACCATTAACGCAAGCGCACACCAACAGCAAACCTTGATTCTGGAGCCAATAGCAGGCAGCTGCAACTCCAACTGCCAAAAAAACGAATGAATTAACGAAATTGCACACTTACACCATTACTCAGGAGTATGGGCACATATGAAGATGTACGGTTAGCTTACGAGCTAGCCATCGGCAGAAGAGTTACTGATACCCACTGGTGGAGAACTAGGAAGTTACTCCAAAAACACCAGCTGAAAATCACAGCCAAAAATGCTCAGTTTTTAGTAGAGCTGAGAAAGCAGATTCCAAAATCAGCTGTAGGCGTCTCAGGACTACTTGAGGCCTACCACAAAGCTGAAACCTTGACCAAGAAAGTCGGTGGGACAATGACTGGTGCTGAAGTTACCAACATTCTTCAACAATTTGGAATTACCGCTCACCGTACCACCATTAGCCGCTGGTTCAAAAAAGCAGCAGGAGGGTATCAGAAAAAACGCGATTATACCCCCGAAGAAATCAAAGGCATTCTCATTTCTGCCTTCCTGTACAAAGCAAGCCATACAGGCAAACTGCCCCAAGTTAGCTAATTGAAAAAAGCCCTGATGGAAAGCATCTTTGATTACACCAACAGAATCATGAGTAAAGACCAAACCAAATACGCCAAGAGAATTCAATCCCGTCTCTCATCCCGTGGATTTAAATACTCACTTCAACAGTGCCGCGAAGCACTAACTTTTCAAGTAGGTGATAACCTGCCTACAGTGGAAGATATTAGCACTGTAGTTGATTTTCTCCAATCAAAAACTAGCGAATTGGCAACAGTCACCACCAATCAAATAGAACAAGTAGACATCGATGAGACAGTTGAAGAATCAAATAGCTTAGAAATTTCTAACCAATCAGTAGAACAGCCAGAAAAAGACCAGGAGCCAGAACCAAACCTCAATAACACCTTAACCACCACCGACAGCAAAGGGGTAGTTCCACAACAGCAAATCTCAACAATGGTCTCAAAGCTGTTCAATGACCAACCAGCGGAAATTCAACAGCAAATTACCCAATATTCTATGGAACGAACCTTTACCAACATCCGAGAGGTTCAATCCTTCCTAGAGAACCTCCGAGACATGGAATTTAATCTGATGGTTCAAACTCTTCAAGACCATTTCAAAAGACGTGGCTCAATGCTCAATGTTCTTAATGAAGTCTTGCAACAGCAGCAAGCTAAGGATGAAGAAAATAGAAGCAGTTTTTTCGAGAGCTTCCAGAATCAACTAACTCAGTTCCAACAAGAGATGAGCCAGAAGTTGAGCCAAACCTCAGTGTAGAAACCTCCCCACCTCAGGCAATACCAACACCGCCAGTTAAGGAAGAAACTTGCTTTAAATTGTTTCTTCCCCATTGGCTGGTGAACAGCTTAACTTTCCTTCTACTAACTTGGTCACTTTCCCATCTAATTAATCTGGCTGCCAGTAAATTACCACCACCAAGATTTGACCAAGCAATTGAACACCTCAACCCCAACGATAAATGATTAAAAACTTTACCCTCAAAAACCACGTCAGTCCCCATACCAAGACGATTAATAAAGCACTGCAAAGTAAATTTGGTTTTGGTTTAGGCGACTTAGATGCAGCATTATCAGGCAACCAGACCAAACTCAAACAAATTGGTGAAGCTGCTCGGCAAGGGAAACTAACAACTGAATTAATGCCTCTATTGGAGCAAGCTTACTCCCAGATTATTGAAGGCACAACCGCCTACAATACCAGTGTTGGGAGAATCCTCAAACAGGGCGCATCCTCAGCTATTTCGATTGATAAAGCCATCTCACAAGCTGTCTTAGCTAATCAGAAATATATCAATCAAAGAAAAGAGCTAAAAGGGGACTTTATCCAACAGCGAGACGCTGAAAATGCACGTCATAAATACGCAATTGATTATGCTCAACTGAAAGCTTATATTGATACTTACCTAGTGGGTGTAGACCGTGAAGCCCTTTCACTGCAACAAGCCAACAGACCAGAACTTAAGCAACTAGAAGAGAATCAGCGCTATGAACTAGCAGCCAGTAAACATCTGCTGGAAAAAGGAGAAGAGGCAAGGTTAGACCTTATGCCCAAACGTAATTATATGGGGGAAGGAACACCAAAAAATCATGGAATCATGCAACGCATTAATCAAGTTAAAGAGGCTCTAGGATTCTAGACGACAAACCCCTAGGGATGCCAAGAAACTCTAGGGGATTCTCATTGCAACTATAACCATGTTACAAGACTTAGATAAAGATTTTAACTCAGAAACTGCACAAGCTGGTAGTTTCAATCAAGAATTTATAACTGAGTATATTCACAATCAAAGAATCAAGGTTCAAACCAGGAAAAACCTTGAAGAATTCCTGTTTTTTCTCGCTTGTCAGGTGGTTAGCGCTAGCTTAGCACTGGTGTTATTTCAGTATGCACTTTCTTTCTGGATGACAGTATGGCTTTGCCAGTTAATAGCCTGGTTGCCTTCCTTAACCAGCTTAGGTGAACTGAGTTTTGAGAAAACCACCGATGGCTGGCAAATAAAAATCATGAAAAGACCAATTACAACCATCATTAAATTCATTACCTCTGTGGGATTAGTGAGCGTCTCAATTTGGACTGTTCACAGTGAATTAGAACAAACTGACCAAGCTATAAGGGAGACATATAAAATCATCAAACAGTATGAAAATCCCAATCCTGTAGATTTCTTACCCCCACAAGCTGGAACTTATATTTTGAGTTCTATTGCTATTGTTGGAACTCTGTTTCTTCTTAAAGGATTACGAAATAGAACCCCTTTTGATTGAGAAGGAGGGAACTCTTAATTTTAATCTTCTGTTCCCTGTTCCCTGTTCCCTTCTTCATTGAAATTGTATGCCGCTACCAGACTTAAATCAAAGAGAAACAGAGATTAAAAAACATCTCTTGCGAAATACTCTAGCTGCTGGTTTATTTGTCACCGCTGGCTTTAGCTTATTAATTCCTGCCTTTTCCCTGCGTGGGACTAAGTTTGATTATCAACAATTTTGTTTTCGCCCACCAGAAGAAAAGCCCTGCTCAGGTGAGCAAATCAAACGGGGGATATCTTGGCTGGTAGCACTGGAAGTAAGTAATAGTCAGAAGTTCCAGGAAAAAGTAACTTTACTCGATATAATACCAGCACAGAACCCCAATGCTGGCATCTATGGATTGGTTAGTGGTGGATTCTTTTTGGGTGCTTTACTGCTGAGTAAGCGTGGCACTAGTCGCTTAGAAAATGACTTAGATGTGATTGTATCTAACAAAGAAATATTATTATTTGAGCGCCACTTACAACAGCAGCAACACCTTAATTTAAAGACTCATCAGACTTTACTCCAGGAGGATTACTTAAAGAGTCAGCTTGAGCGCGGCTATGGAGAACAAAAATACTATGAAATGAATGAACCAGAGCGCTCACTAGCTGCCCAAGAACAGTTAAGAGTCGAGCAATTAAAGCAGGCTAATTTTCAGTTTCAGTTGGCAACGATTAATAATCAAACAACCAAGGAGGAATTAGAAACTACTGAACATCAAACTAAAATAGATAAACTCAAGAGAATCAACTCTAAAAACTCTCCATCCTTACCGAATTATAGCGCCTCAAAACTCGAAGAGATTACCAAGCTATTACAAGAGCATGAAGGGGGTTGGTTATATACCTTATGCACTACTCGTAAAGTGCTAATTATTGAAGGGGAACAAGGTAGCTTTAAGTCTTATACAGCAGCACTAATTGCTTTTTTGAGGTTTCATTTAAAAGGACATAAACTTGGTTGGATAGTTGATAGTGATTACCATCAAAACCAGAAGAAAGCCTGGAAGATTTTACAAAAACTGGGAGTAGAAGCCTATGGAGCCAATAAAAATGGTGAAGGAATCAAGGCAGGTATTGAAAGGTTTTTAGAAGGAATTAAAATTCGAGATGAAGATAGTAGCGATGTGGAGACAATTATCTTTGATGAGTTAACCACTTATGGCGATTATTCTGAATGTGAAGAAGTGGCTAAAAGCTTTATGAAGTTTGCGCTCTCAGCACCGAGAAAAGCAGCTTATGGTTTGATTGCCATTACTCACGCCATGACTAATGAAGGAACTGGTAAGGGAGCAGGAATGGCTGCAACTAGGAAACGTGGTACATTGCACTTGTTGCTACATGCTGATAATGATTACAACCCCACGTTCAAGGGGATTTTGAATGGTTTTAAAGATGATTCAGGACAACTGCTGGAGGACTTACCCGTTAGTCTTCCCGATTGGTTCCGACCTAGTGAGGTGGCAGCTATGGTTAACAGTTAAAATATCTCCAACTTCAAACAAAAGAAAAGGCATCTACAGGCCTCATCCAAAGCTTGCTAGAGTACGCCTATCTGCAAAAAATGAGCCTTTGATCACAGTTTTGATTTTTCCAGATGAAATCTGATACTATCGAACTTGCAATTCTATATGTGCATCAAGTGATTGCAGCACAGAAGATTTGTATCAAGGTGTCTTA
>JAAHGS010000111.1 GCA_010692645.1 Symploca sp. SIO2E9 | reverse complement strand
AAATGTCTTTCAGGTCTTCACGATTGTCAAGATATGCCTTCAGAGCATCCATGGGGGAAATGCTGCTGCCGACGCCAAGTTCTGGCAAGCGAGGACGTGCGAGCTTAGAAACTAATTCGGGGCGAATTGTATAGGTGTGAGCCTCACTCAATGACTGGTGTATGGTAGCATCATCAATTAAGTCCAACTGCTCAGAGCGTAGCTTGTAAATTAGCCTCACCACAGCGCCTTTGATCTGATTTTTACTAATAGCTTTTAGCAAAACTGCTTGGGGATCAGCTGCCTCTGAAATATTTACTTCAATGGTACGTAAAGCTCGAACTTGTAAAGGACAAAATTCCCAATCAATAGCTCCTTTCTCTAGCTCGATGATTATATAGCCTTTATCTTCTTTTTCTTCACTAAAATCTACTCGCTCAATGCTACCAGGGTAAATAATTGGAGGGTCATTAGAAAGGTTGAGATTTTGGTGTCGGTGGACGTGTCCCAAGGCTACATAGTCAAAGCAGGGTCGTGCTAACATTGAGATGGGGATTGTAAACCCCTTACCTACAGCTAGGAAACGTTCTGCTCCGAGGGTGGCACGGTCTGCCATTAAGTGAGCTAAAAGAATTGTCGGTACTTCTGGGTTTAATCTGCGTATTTCTGCTTCTAATACTGGTTTGAGACGCTCAATCAACAACTCATTGACTTCCGCTAGCCCCATACCTTCGGTTTCCGGGCGAGTCAGAAGGGTAGAACGGGTGAGCCAGGGCAGAGTTATTACTTGCACAGCACCGTTGTGGGTTTTGATGTGGTGAGTTTTAATTGTGTCGCCGACAATAAAACCAGGCACTCCTAAGGTACGATAAATACATAAGCTAGCTCCTCCATTACCTTGTGAGTGTTGGTCATGATTACCTACTAACAAAACTGTAGGAATTTCAGCATCCACTAGGCGGCGAAACTGCCCTGCAAAGGCTTCTTGTATATAAGGTGCAGGTGTAGCGTCGGGGAAGGCGTCACCTCCAAACAGAACAAGATCGACAGGTTCTGCGATCGCACGATCAATACATTTAGAGAGAGTATTGACAAAATCTTCCAGACGTGTATTGACTCCTGTATCTGGATTGAGCCGCCCGTGGGAAAAGCTGCTGCCCATGTGTATATCGGACAGGTGAAGAATTTTTATCATTGATCACCGAAAATAGGGAACAGGGAAATTCGGCAAGAAGTCTATTCAACTAGATTCGAGTTCATTGGTGGTGGCACTAGGAAGGGCTCTATCTATAGCTTGGCAAATAGCTTCCCGTTGCTCGGCATCGTATTGCCAGCGTTGGAGAAATAGTTTGTAGCTGCCTTCCCACGTCAAGGCACTTTCCCGCAACTGCGCTGCCATTTCTAACAGCTGAGGCATTTCTATTTTCTCGATTAGATGCAGGGTGCGGGATTTCACTCTCTGAGATTGTCTTGCCATCTGTTGGTTGTCATCGCGAAGATGGGCAACTACCATTGCCGCGGACATCGCTAAGTTTTTCACTAACAGTTCTGCCACAATATCGGGAGAAGACGCCAGTGCCTCAATAATTTCTGGTGAGGGATTATCAGCTAAAGTTTCCTCTGAGGTAAGGTAACTTACAAAGAAGCCTCTGGCACCGTTTTGACTTTTCACTAAGGAAGCGACGGCTTCAGAAAATCCAATCAATTCTATTTCATCCCTGGTGATTTTGTCAATCAGGGATTGGGTAAGAGCGATCGCTTCTTCAAAGGTTACTTCTTCTGGAATCATCACGGCGTCCCTTAAATGGGGTTGGCAGCGTTCCCAAATCTATTTTAAAACTTATTGCCTTATACATGCTAGCAAAAGCTCTCGAAATTGCTCTAGAGCCTCATCAGTGTTATGATTATTGTTTTGCTTATTAACCTAAAAGGGTGTGTGGGATTGCGTGCAGAATCTATTGGCTTTCGGCGCTCAAGCCCTAGAGTGTTGCCTTTAATGTCTTAGGCGACAATATTGCTGTTTTGTTGAACTCGTGAAGTTTTGACCCACTTAACTTTTATGCAAAACAACCACACTCCTGAAACTCAACAACTCGAATCCAATACCAGTAAAGGCAAGAATGAATCTAACTCGAGGGTTGGTAATCCTTTCGATTTAAGGGATATATGGAGTAAAACTTTAGCTAATCCTTTCTTAATTAAATACGCAGAAAGATATCCAATCGCTACTAACATCATCATTACCTTACTTTTATCTCAGATAGGTGTTAACCTGTTTGGGACTATAGATAATTTTGGCCAAGTAAATGATCTAGAAGGTGTAAGAGCGCTACCGATAAATCTCAAAGATGTTTGCGCAGATGAGGAAATTTACAAAGGTAGATTAAAAGAGCAAGGTTTTGATGTGAAGTCAGAAAATATCCTTAGAAAGGAACCCTTTTATGATGAGAAGGCAATAGATGTCTGGCCAGTTTTTCGCTGGAAATGCAGATATGTTTATCAGACGTCAAACTCTGTTCCTGCTGGGGGTACAACTGAAAGAATGCTTCAGTTAAACTTAATAGAATATTGCTCTCGGACATATCCGCAAACCTTGATTCATGCAAGCCATACGGATTATATGGATCAAAATTCTTTGCATTGTGTTGACCCTAATCCTTAATTTAGTAAGGATTGATTCCAAGAGAAATTTTCCCTCGATTGTAAGAGAAAATTTAAGGAAACGCAAAACACTATTTTAGAGACATTGAGACCTTCTTTACAGGGACTGCACCAATCCTTATCAGTATTCCGATATAGCGGACGAGCGTTGGGCTTAGTATGGAAAACTAATCCTAAGCTGACAATTGTGCTGGCAATATTCACTCTAGTCGCAGGTTTATTACCAGCATTGGTGGCTTATCTAGGCAAATTGATTGTTGATAGCGTGATTTTAGCTTCATCCTCAGGTAGGGCCACTGAAATCACCATTGCTCTAGGTTATGTTGCTTTAGAAGCGATCGCAGTTATGTTACAGGCAGGTTGCCAAAGGGGGCAAACTCTCTGCCAATCGCTACTACGGGTACAGTTAGCCCAACAGGTAAATGTTTTAATTCTAGAGAAAGCATTAACACTAGATTTAACCCACTTTGAGGATTCAGAGTTTTATGACAAGATGACTCAAGTGCGGCGAGAAGCATCGATTCGTCCCCTCTCACTAGTGATGCGAACCTTTGGGCTAATTCGGGATACCCTCTCATTGCTTACTTATGGAGGGCTGCTACTGAAATTTTCCCTCTGGGCATTAGTAGTACTAGTAATGGCAGCGATTCCGCCCTTTATTGCTGAAACTCGCTTTGCAGGAGAAGGCTTCCGTTTGTTCGGTTGGCGCTCTCCCGATACTAGACGACAGCATTATTTAGAAACGCTTATTGCTAGAGAAGACTATGCCAAGGAGATTCAGCTTTATCAACTTGGTCCAACCATGCTGCAACGCTACCATAATATCTTTAGTCAGCTTTACCAAGAAGACCGCAGCCTAACCTTACGCCGAGGCTTGTGGGGCTATGTACTAGGATTAATAAGTACGATTGTATTTTACGGTGTCTACGTTTCAATTGTTATAGAAACCATTTTTGGTCGCATTTCCTTAGGAGAAATGACCATGTACCTGACAGTATTTCGCCAAGGACAATCTACTTTATCTAGGGTACTGACTTCCGTTGGAGGAATGTATGAGGATAACCTTTATTTATCTAACCTTTACGAATTTTTAGAGCAAGAGGTTTCTCTGTCTACAGGCACAGCTGTTAAAGGTACAATTCCAGGGGAAGGCATTCGCTTCGAGAATGTGCATTTCACCTATCCGGGAAGTTTACAACCTGCACTCCAAGGAATCTCATTACATCTAAAGCAGGGAGAGAAATTAGCAATTGTTGGTGAGAATGGTTCAGGAAAAACAACTCTCATTAAACTGTTAACTAGGCTTTACGTGCCAACTTCTGGATCCATTCTCTTAGATGGTTTAGATTTGCAAGAGTGGGACATTGAAGTACTACGCAGACGAATTGGCGTAATTTTTCAAGACTTTGTCCGCTATCAATTTAGTGTCGGAGAAAATGTGGGGGTTGGAGATGTAGAACACCTGCAAGACAAGGTAAGTTGGGAAATTGCCTCCGATAAGGGGATGGCTAAACCCTTCATTGAATCAATGCCCGAGGGTTTTAACACTCAGCTAGGTAGATGGTTCCAAAGGGGACAAGAACTATCTGGGGGGCAGTGGCAGAAAATTGCTCTTTCACGAGCTTTTATGCGTACTAAAGCAGATATTTTGGTACTGGATGAACCTACTGCTGCCATAGATGCCGAGGCAGAAACAAAAATTTTCGAGCATTTTCGCTCTCTTACCCAAAATCAAATGGTAGTGTTAATTTCCCACCGCTTCTCAACTGTGCGGATGGCAAACAAAATTGTGGTGATGAGAGCAGGAAAAATCATCGAACAGGGAACTCACGAGGAATTGTTACAACTTGGAGGCAGGTATGCTCAACTGTTCTCAATGCAAGCAGCTGGGTATCATTGAGATAATCCTCAAAACAACAGAGGATTCCTTCTGCTTGCAGCCTTTTCATTGTCTGTACTCGCAAGCTGGATTTGCCCATCTGTGGTGAGTTGAATACATAAGAAAAATGACCAGCTTTCAAGCTTTTGTAAAAGTCTGAGTCAGCTTGTCGCCTCACGTAGCTGCTGGCATTAACTGGGAGAGTGCCACCAACTTGATATTCATAGTTTGATTGTGGTGCTCTCATGTTGGTTGTCTCTTACCAGATTCGGCAAGAATACGGGAGCATGTCACCTTTGTAAGCCCTCATCCCCTAGCCCCTTCTCCCAATGTTGCCAGAAGGGGCTGGGGGATGTTAGCGAAGCGGCACGAAGTGCGGGCAAAGGATTGATCTGCAAACCTGACATGCTCCCAAGAATACTCACCAAATGTTGAGACTGTTGACAGTTAGAGTTAAAAACTATCCTTTAGCAAATTATAGTTGTTACTCCGAGTAAATTTTACGCTCAACCTGACTTTTACCTATAAAACCTCACTAAACGGATTTAACTGCTAATTAAAATACCTGATTTTATCCCCATGGTAGGTCTGATTATTCGAGGAAATAATGATTGATATCAAGGCAATTAAAAGAGCAAACAATTCAGGTTTGCTAATCAAGAATAAAGGAGAATCAAATGCCACATGTACTAAGACATTCCTTCTGGCGCGGCAATCAAGGCTGGACCAGCGATGTTATCTTCGAAGGCGATACCCTGCCCGCTTACGATCATTTCAGTTCCTGGGAAGGACCATTTTCTACCAATGATTTGGCAGATAATAACCCTGGTCCTATCCTATGCCAAACTAGTTTTCCATTCCTTAATGGAAAGAAGTTGAGGCAATCTTACTGGCGCGGTTGGCTAAAGCATGAGAAAGGCTATACCCGCGATATCGATATTGAAAGTAACGGATTTCCCAACTTCCCTAATGGTTCTAGCTCCCAGGATTCTTGGTCAGGACCATGGAATCTCAATAGCATCAATGACAGTGATATTGACTCAGCTCCTATGGAAGCTCAAAGTAGTGTTGTTATTCCTAACGAGAATGTACTAATACAAACCTACTGGCGTGGAAGTCAGGAATATCGCCGCAAGCTTAATATTGTTGCTAGCACTGGTTTACCTAGCAAGCAAGATTTTGAAGACCCGACAACATGGATGCCAGGTAACAATCTCTTTACTTTAGGAACAGAATACTTTGCCCCGATATTATGCCAAACTACTTTTCTTACACCCGATGGAAATACATTGAGAGAATACTACTGGCAAGGCTGGGACAATTCACCAGGATCTGAGAGAGGTTATTGCCGCGATATTGACATCAGCGACGGATTACCTGGTATTGTCGGTCCCTGGAAAGCAATGCCACTGAATCTTGCTAGCTTGGCCATGCCGGTTGAAGCTGTCGGTCCTTTGCAATCTCAAACTAGTTTTGTTTTAAAAGATGTAACTGTGTAACAGTTGATTTTTGACTTTGGACTAAAAAGCTTAGAGACTTATTGTCTCTAAGTTCTTAAGAAGATGAAGTGTATCTCACTAAGAAAGAGAATTGCTATAGAACTTGGTGGAAATATTCGCGGTATAAATTGCACCGAGGGACTACATAGTTACCCTGTCGCTGCACCAACCCCATACTGTGCAGTTTGTAAATCTCTATTGGATTGAGTTCTACTGGCTTAGATGAAGTGACAACCTTCTTGAGCGCCTGAACTAGCTCTGGTAATTGTTGTAATATTTCCAAATGTCGCCGCAAATGGTTGCTATAAATACCTGCTTCTGTAGGTGCATCTTGCCACAATTGCTCCAATGTTACCTTCCCAGAGCCAATTTCATACATAGCCAAACGCACTAGATAGGGATGTCCCCCTACCATCTTCATTAATTTCTCTATCTGGGTATCGTTCCAATTTAGTTGATGCAGGTGAGCCAAATTTTTTACCTGCGGTTGGTTAAACTCTAGCAATTCCACTGGAATCCCGGCGTTAAAAGGAGATTGATTCAAGTCCAAGGGAATATAAACTTCCGTAGAATGTGCTATTACTAGCCGCAGTTGCTTCCAGACATCTGAAATCTTCCCTTTCTCATGCCAGCTGCGCAGCATGCCAAAAAAGTCTTCTATTACTTCAGTGTAGGGGAAAACTCGATCTACTTCATCCAACCCTAAGACTAAAGGGCAGTCTATTTCTGCTAATAAATACTCCTCAAAATATACTGTGCAGTTATCATTACTACCCAAAATCTCCGTATCCCAATAATCATTTAACTGATTTTCTAAATTTAACTGCCGACTAACTATCAAACAGAGCCAACGTAGGAACTTATCTAAATCTGTTAAAATTGCTCGGTCTACACTGCTCAAATCTAAATACACCGTTTGCAAATCCTGGGATTGAGCATGAGCTAGAATCCTCATCATTAAGGAGGTTTTTCCCATTAGCTTCGGTGCTTTAATCCGAATCAGGGAACCAGGCATAATCACCGTATCGTAACAGAGAGATTCAATCCTGTCTCGCTCCAAATAAAAAGGTGAATCCAGCGCCACCCAACCTTCTGGAAATGTTAGTTCTGTTACTGAATCAGATGCTTGGCAGCCTCGATTAGTCTCAACTGCATTACTTTGATACCCTTTCCATGCTCTTGTGAGTGCTTGCTTGAAATTCTTTTTGGTAACCCTTTCCCCTAATGCCTCTGAGAGCTTATTCCATAATTTGTTGCCTATATCTTTGTTAAGGTACTCAGCACTGTAGCCATACCTATTGGCGATTTGATCATAGGTTTTCCCTTTCCAGGAGCCATGAAGTACTTTCGTTTCAATGTCACTCAGATGTTTGCCTGTATTTTTGAAGACAATTTGATTGGCAGACTCCTTTGCTTGTATCCAAGCTAACTCTGATTCTGAGTCTACTCCAGAGACTACACTCAAAACTGAAGGAGAGGGTGGAAACTTATCAAAGATTTGAGCAATCATGTCGGTAACAATTGTTGGATAATATTAAGCCGCCTGTTACTATCGAAAAGTTTTTGATCTACTGAAATTGCCTCAAACTCCCCAAAAACAGGTGATTTTTAAGAGAAACAACAGCTTAAACAACTAGTTATTGGCAATAGTAAACTAATTTTACAGGTTTAACAATCAGAAAAAGTAAGAAAAACTAGTGAATTGCAAGTATGTATCTTAGGTTTCCTTAAGCCCAAAAGTATCAAAAAGTATTAAAAAGTATGAGATGGTATTGTGACTTAGTTTTAATCCAAGGTTTTTGCCTTGGAAGACTCTAGGACAGAAAGATTTCCTTATTACTTATCTTTCCTCTCCAGGGTAGTTACAAATCTCGCGTGTTTCCTCTTCTTCAGGATGAACCGCCAGATAATTCCCTAGCCACTCACAACCTAGTTGCATTAAATCATCTAATTCTAAATCTATGTTCCAAAGCTTGACTGTACCATCCCAACTTGCAGAAGCAAGGAGTTTTCCATCTGCACTAAAAGTAACATCCTCTACCCCATCAAGATGACCTTCTAGAGTTTTCAATAAAGAACCATCTTCCACACGCCAAAGTCTGATTGTGCGGTCAAAACTAGCAGAAGCAAGCAATTTGCCATTGGGGCTGAAACGCAAACTTCTAGTCCAAACCCCATGACCGGGAAGTTCCTTAACAATAGTAGCATCTGAGTTCTTCCAGAGCTTAATTCCGCTATAGCCACCTGTAGAAGCTAACAATTTACCATTAGGACTAATACTGATACTAGCTAACCAAGTGGCAAGATTATCAAAAACTTTGACCATTCTACCGTCTTCCACTTGCCAAAAGAGGATGCGACCATCAAAACTAGCAGTGGCAATATTTTGACCATCGGGGGTGAAACTCAAATCCCGAATCGAATTAAGATGACCTTGAAAACTTCGCAATAATTCACCATCGTGCACACGCCAGAGTTTGATGGTTCTGTCGTCACTACCGGAAGCTAAAATCTTACCATCTTGACTAAAGGTAATAATTCTTACCCCATCAGTATGACCAGCCAAGGTATATAACTCTTGACCATTGTTAACATCCCAAAGCTTTACAGTCTTGTCCAAGCTTGCAGAAGCAAGCAGCTTACCATCGGGACTAAATTTAACTCGCCACACATCGTCGGTATGACCTGTCAAGGTTTTGTTTAAACTACCATCTGAGGTGTTCCAAAGTTTGATCTTATCGTCACCATGACCGGAAGCTAATAATTGATTATCAGGACTAATATTAACTCCCCATGCTTGAGTACTACCAAAACCAAAATTTTGGGGTTCAATCCCATCTATATTCCAGAGAGTGATTGTGTTGGGAAAACTAGCGGAGACAAGTATTTTTTGATTATTGGGGTGGAAACTCACGGTGGTAACACGACTTTTGGGACCGACAAAAGTTTGGGGTTCTGCCTCCAAGTTTTCCATATTCCAGAGTTTGATTTTACCACCCTCAGCACCAGAGACTAGTAGCTTTCCATCTCGACTGAAATTTACTCCCCAAGTTGCTCCTTTGTGTCCCTTAAGGGTGGCAATTTCTTTACCATCTTCTAGATTCCAGAGTTTGATCGTACTGTCCTCACTGGTAGAAGCAAGGGTTTTGCCATCGGCAGTAAAATCAACAGTTCTGACATTGTGTTGATGGCCTGTGAGAGTTCTAATTAAGCTAAAATCTTCTACATTCCAAAACTTAATGGTTCTGTCTGAACTAGTGGAAGCTAGTATGGTTCCATCAGGACTAAATTTGACCGAGGTAACCCAATTAGAGCGATTGCCATGGCGATGGGCAGGAATACTGGTTACCAAGGCTTTTGTTTCCACATCCCAAAGCTTAATCCAACCTTCAGAATCAGAAGAAGCAAGCAGTTTACTATCAGGACTAAAACTAAGACCCCTAACCCAAGTGTTATTGTGGGCAAGGATGGTTTTAGCTAAGGTTCCTGTTGCTACCTTCCATAATTTGACCGTACCGTCTTTACTGCCAGAAGCAACTAATTTTCCATCGGGGCTAAATTGGACATTGGAGATATGTTCGCTATGACCCCTAAGAGTATGCATTAATTGACCTTGCCAATTCCAAAGTTTGACCAGTGCATCTCCCCCTCCAGAAACCAGTAGTTGACCATCGTTACTCCATCTGACGAAGGAAATTGCGTTCTCATGGGCTTGCCAACGATTATATGCTTTTACCTTTGTGATTGCTTGTCGCAGGGTTTCTATAACCTCTGCTTGGGCTAGTTTCGTAACTGGGGCTAATTTATGGAATTGGCTTAATTGTGTTAGTTGTTGTCCGGCTTTGAGGGCTGTAATTAACCCATCCAAAGGACTAGATCCTAATACATTTCTGGCTTCAGCACTAGTGAGTAAAACTTGTGCTTGTAAGCGATCGCGTCTAGCTTTTCCCAATTGTAATCCGGCGATTACTGCTGCCACTAAAGAAATTGCCAAAATTGCTCCCCCAATACCCATAATTTTCTTAGCTTTCTGTTGGGCTAAAGTTAAAGTGTCATTGGCTTGAGCTAAGATGCGACTTTCTTCGGCTTGAACTGCTAAACTAGCTTCTACTTCTCGCTTCTCAAAATCCTGAGAAGCTGCAAGAAAACGATAATCAAGGGGACTCAAATGTTGGCGATCCGCCCAGTCTAGGGCATCTTGCAGGGCTTGACCTTGCAGTAAACGCGATTCATCCTGATAATTCGACTTCACCCAAGCCTGGAAATTTTCTGAATATGGGCGCAGTTTGTCTAGTTGTTGTTCTACCCACTGACGATTAAAAATTTGTTCGTAAATGTAATTATAAGCTCTTAATTTACCCTGTCGCTTTACTGCTAATCCTGATAGTCGTAATTCCGTTTGTTCGGAACTACCATCGGCAGCAATTTCCCCTTGCTCCAAAATTTGCTGATATACTCCCAGTAATTGACCAACACGCTGTTCGTTATGCAGTAAGCGGTCGCGAATTGTACGCAAATGTTCTGGTTCGTCTTGAGCTTCCCAATTTTTAATAATACGCGATCGCACAATCTCGGTCACTAGTTCTTGATTGTTATTGGCTGTTTCCTCCTTAGTTTTCCCTTCTGCTTCTTGCACTACCAACTGACAAATTTTTTGGGTCAGAAAAGGCTGTCCCCCTGTCCAGTACAATATTTCTCCTAATACTGCTGAAGGATTTTCTACTCTTTCTATTAATCCTGACTCTAAAGGCTTGGCTTCATTTAATTCAAAACCATGTAATTCTATTGCCTTACCAATATTAAAAGGTGTTTGGGTTTTATCCTTAATTAAATCTGTAGGAGTTGCCACTCCTAATAGAGCAAAAGTCAGACGCTGATAGTTAGAATTATCAACTCTATTATTGTAGAAAAAACGAATCAGAGCAAAAAAGTCATCAAGAGAGAAATCTTGACTAATAACTCGGTCAATTTCATCAACAAAAATAACTAGATTTTGCTTGACTTCTCTGAGCAAAAATTCTTCAATAAATAAACTCAAACGCTGTACAGGGGAAAGAAAATCCCGCTGCTCTCGCCACCAGTTTCGCCACTTAATTTTTTGCTGTAACTGACAACTACTCACCAAGCTTTGTACAATTCCGGCGTACCATTTGTCTGCATTGACATCACCTTTACCAATTCCCGTCAAGTCAATAAAAGCACAGGTTATGCCTTCTGCTTGTAGTCTTTGCATTGTCTGCACTCGCAAGCTAGATTTCCCCATTTGTCGGGAATTCAGTACGTAGCAAAATTCTCCAGCCTTCAAGCTTTGATAAAATTCTCTGTCAGCCTGTCTGGTTACGTAGCTAGGCGCATCAGCGGGAAGGCTACCGCCAAATTGATATTCATAATTTGCTCTTGCTGTTGGTGCGAATCTCATTTTACATCTGATTACTTGACCTTTTGTCTTGGTTTTCTTTGTAAGTTACGATGCTTTTTTGTTACTCAAGTGAGTATTCTCAAGTAATCTTCGGCTATAGCTGCAATTTCACTGGCACGATCCAGGCTATTGACTATGCGTCTAGCATTGTAAAAATCTAACTGTGAATTATTGATATAATCATCTAAACTGACTCCAGTAAAAGCACCATCGCTCATTCCTTGAACTAAGATCTTAGCGGCAATCTCTGGTTCTGATGCTCTTTCGGGGTGATTCACTAAGTCAATACCAAGTATATTTGACCAGTATTGATAATTAGAGCGCCCTGTAATCTGGACATAACCGCGTCCTTTGAATCGAGGTCCGTCTCCCGGATGGATATTGCCTAAATCCTGTCTTCCTTCATATTGCCAACCGTCTGAGAGTTCTTCCCTCCACCTACCAAGATGAGATTCGTGTTCAGCTGTTGCCAGGATATAGGCAATTTGCGCTTGATCAGTAATGCCACTCTGCTCAATTTGGGCAAGAATGAGGGGAATTGAATCTTGAGCATATGGTAATATAGAAGGGTCAACAGAATCCAAGATCTGATCTAGATCAAAAGGACTATTGCTAGTAGGTAAATAGACTAGCTGACCTATTTGTAAGCTTCTGGCTTCAGTTTCTGTAAAGGTAGTGCCGTCCTCCTTTTGGATGTTTACCCAGTGATAAGGGTTACCTAGTTCTTGTTGAGCAATATCCCAGAGGGTGTCCCCAGGCTGGATAGTATAAGGGCGAACTGAGTTCAAGGTTCCTGTTCCGAAGTTCAGAAGTTGACCTGTTAATAAATCTTTGGATATACTATCAAATTCTGTTGTGCTGTTGCCAGTATTTGATATCCATGTTTCACTACTCTGGGGGATAACCAACATCTCAACAGGAAGAGGACTGTTTTCAAGGCTCAACTGCAAATCCTCAATCTCAATTGCCCCTAGTTGACTATTGGGTGCTGGAGTAGAGCTGAGTAAGTCAGACAAATCTACACTGCCAGTTAAGTGTGTGAAGTTGGGGTTGACTGATAAACCCAGAGGGCTATTAGCATTCATTTCAGGAAAGTCAAACAAGATTTTAGACCACTATAAATTATGCCCAGTAGGATTTAATTACTATATTAATAGCATTTTTCTAAAGCTGTCAGAGCAGTAATCTAGACAGGGTAATGATTTCAGCTTCTCATCTCGATCAGTATACATAAACCAACAAATCGGTTTATAGTTGAATAGTAATTTGATGTAATCCCTGAAAAGCTTGTTCTAGCAACATTTTCCAACTTATTACTTACTACTTACTACTGAAAATTTATTACTTCCGGTTTATGGCACGATAATTATTCTCATCCTTGCCGGAACTCATGGTGACTGCTTGGCTCTCACTGATTGCTTTACACGGCGGCCTCAGCATAAATAGACAAGTATTTCGATAGAAAATCAATCAATTTCAGGGAAGATATACCAATGACTAACTCTGTTAATTTAGAAAAACCACCACACATTGCTAGACTTAGCAACGGGACTTTAATAACGCTTATTACTTATTACTTACTTAAAAATAATTTGTAGGAGACATTTAGGTAATCGATATATAGCGTTTCTCAAATTGATGAGGTACAGTCGTCTGGGTTTTAGGGAACAGGGAACAGGGAACAGGGAATAGGGAAAAAGATGAAGTCTATCTCACTAAGAAAGAGAATTGCTATAATACTTTATTAATAAGGGTTTATGTATGCACTGCTTTGACTAGTGCTTGACAAGCTTGTAAGAAGACGCCGACATCTACACCGAGGGCAAGGTACTGAACTCCAGCATCAATCCACTGTTTGGCAGTTTCTGGATTGTCAGCAAAAGTGCCTGCAATTTTACCAGATTTACGGATAAGATCTATACATTGGCTCATCCTCTCAATAACGCGAGGGTCCCGCACTTGACCAGGAATACCTAGAGACTGAGAAAGATCGTAGGGGCCAAGAAAAATGACATCAATATGGGGAGTACTGACAATTTCTTCCAGGTTCTCTACTCCTCTAATTCCTTCGACTTGAATGACAACTAGGGACTGTTCATTAAGTTTGTCTGTAATGTTGGCTCCGGCAGCTGTGTAAATGCCAGCGCGAGTATAAAAGGAAAGCCCCCGCGAACCTAAAGGAGTGTATTTTGCAGCTGTTACTGAGGCTTGGGCATCGGCTTTGGTTTCGATTTGCGGTACTTGAACACCTGCACTACCTATATCTAAGGCACGTTGGATTGAGAGCGGATCGTTTTTGCCTACGCGCACAATAGGCGCTATTCCTACACAGTCTGCGGCACGACAAAGGTCTTCTGCAACTAGTGGATGTAGGGCACCATGTTCAAGATCAATGACAGCAAAGTCAAAGCCGGCATGTCCACTGATTTCGATCAACGCCGGATAGGAAGAGTTGAAAAAAAGACCTAGGACGACTTCGCCTCGCTTGAGTTTTTGTTTGAGTTTGTTTTGGCTTACCTTTGTCAAAGTTAGCAATCAGCTCCTGTTACTCTTTAATCTTATAAAATATACAATATAAACTTATAGAATCTGGGGTTGCAGATGTCCACTCTATCCAGGTTAGTTCGTTCTTTAGCTCTATCGCTAGTTGCGTCGATTTTGGCTTCTATGGTTCTTTCTGTAGTAACTTGCTCCATTGGTGCTGTCTTTGGTATTACTATACCCTCATTTTTCTTGATTGTGCTGTAGCATATTCCCAGCACAAACTTGATATTGGCGAAGAGCATGTACTGGCAACAAAAATTTGCTTGGGCTATAGCTATCACTTTGATGGTACTGACATTTATGCTGGGAGTAGATACCCAAGGGGCATTAGCAGCAGATACAGCCAAAGGAGCCCTGATTTTTCAGGTTCACTGTGCAGGCTGTCATCCTCAGGGAGGCAATATCATCAGGCGTGGGAAAAACTTAAAGCAAAGAGCACTGCATCGCAACGGTTTCGATTCCCTGGAAGCAATTATCTCCTTGGTCAAAAATGGCAAAAACAATATGTCTGCCTATAAAGACCGTTTGAGTGCTTCTGAGATCGAAACCGTATCGGCTTATGTCCTCGAACAAGCAGCCAAAGACTGGCGCTCTTAAGACTTTACCTGATCAATAATGAAAATCACCAGAGGAATTTACAAACATCCCCCGTGTTTTAACTGGGGAAGAATTAAAAAAGCTGATTGGGTATTAAACTGGCTAACAACTCCATCTCCTTATTCCTGTGTAGGTAAGAAATCGGGACAACCAGCGGCCAGAAAATAGTTGCGATAATCAAGACTTTCATGCAAATAAGTTTTTGCTGATTACATAAATCAGTTTCCTGCTGGAAAGCTTTCAACCAGATTCTCAACCAGATATAGAAAAAGTGAAGTGCTGCTGACAAGTAAAGTGCTGCTACAACTAACATAATTTGTTTGAGGGATAACTTCCATTTTTACTTAAGCGTTAGATTGAGTTTTACTCCCAAGCTCAGTAGACAGACATAAAAAATAAACACAGCAGTGTAAATTAATCTCAGGTGGTAGGCTCCCAAAATTTATATTTATTTTAATTTTAGTTAAAAAAGTTCGCATATTACGATTTAACTGTGTCTATTTAATAGACTGAACCAAATTAGTCAAATGAAACTTCACGCCTAGATATGAATTGTAATTCAGCAGGGTCGATTTGGCAATGATCTCAGCACAAACAGTACCGACAAAGCCCTTTTCTCTGAAACTAGCTGAGGAACTACTAGCTAATTATGGTTCTCCTCTATACGTTTATCACAGCGAGCGCCTGCGGAAAACTATTGCTCATATTACCCAATCAATTCCTTATCCCTGTACCAAATTTCACTTTGCTAGTGTCACTAATGGTAATCTTGCCTTATTAAAAATATTTCTTGTTAGTGGCTGGGGACTCCATGCCAATACCCCAGGAGATATTTATTTGGGTTTAACAGCTGATTTTTCCCCTAAGCAAATTGTTTACAGCGGTAGTAACCTCAATCGCGCAGAAATGGAGCAGGTACTTAAATGGGGCACTGCAACTTTAAATTTAGATAGTATTTCTCAGCTGGATTTGTGTTGTCAAGTATATCAATATATAAAGCCGCAATTGTCTAGACTGCGATTGGGGTTGCGGTTAAATTTACCTCAATTAACTGGCGAGAGTCGTATCGGAGTGCGCCCCGAAGAATTTCCGGCAGCGCTCAACATAGTTCAAGCTGCTGGTTTAAAGCTAAATGGCTTGCATTTCTATCGCGGCACTGGTACCAATGCCACTAAATCTTTTACCCAAGTTATTGAGCAATTATTAGCTATTAGCAAGCTTTTACCAGACTGGGAATATCTTGATTTTGGTGGTGGATTTGGCTATCCTTATCACGCTGATGGAGTGGCATTTGATTGGAAAGATTTTGGCAGGGAGTTAACTAAACATTTAAATGCCCTCGACAGAAAAATAGAGTTAATTATTGAACCAGGGCGTGCCGCGATCGCAGGTTGTGGTACTCTCTTAGCCAAGGTGGTTTCAGTGAAGTGGCAATCAGGTAAGCAAATTCTGGGAGTAGATACGACTGTTGCCAATTTATCAGTTCCTTCAGTACATGGCGGCTACCGTAAAATTGTTACCTGGGCAGATAGTAAGCGCGAACTTTACTCAACCGATGTCTGCGGTAATACTACCTATTCACGGGATTACTTAGGGCGAAATTGCCAACTTCCAGCTTTGCAAACAGGAGATATCATCGCTATTTTAGATGTAGGAGCTTACGGTTATGCAATGTCTTCTCACTTCTTACATCGTCCTCGCCCCCCGGAAGTTTTATTAGAAGGTGATACGCACCGATTAATTCGCCAACGAGAAGATTACAGGATTTTATTGAATAACCAATTATTTGAACAAAGGGGGTGAAGGAGATGAAATGTATTCGCTGCTCTACAGACAATAATCTACGTGATCGTACTACTAACCGTGGAAGGTGCAAAAACTGTGGGCATCAGTTTGCTTTTGAGCCGACAAGTATGGGTAAAATTAAATTTACTGACCCATTTTTTGCTAAAGCGATCGCTGATATTTCTGCTAATAACACTCTATTTTTTACTCCTCAGCAGTTTTTATATTTTTTGGATAAACGTTTCAAGCGTCGCTATTTTGGAGCTAGGTTCTGGTGTTTGTTGGCTTATTTTGTACTGAATGGCTTGGCTCTTAACCTGATAGGTGGTAATTGGTTTCTTATTGTTGCCCCGCTTTTAAATTTAACTTTTATTGTTAATTTTTTTCGTGCCAGCAATTCCAGTAACTTGACTTATAAAGGTCGCAAGGCTAATGCCAAAAACTTACAAATAATCGGGATAATTATTTTAATTTTCGGTAATTATATAGGTATAGTAGTAATTGATTCATTATCTATATCTGTAACTAGCATCCTTCTAGGAATGCTATCTATTTATTTGGGAACTAGACAATTAATTCGCCAAGAACAAATACCACAATCTTTGTTAATAACGCCAAATCAGATTCAAGACTGGCTGCGTCGTTGGAGGCAAGTGAATGGTTTACAAGATAAAATACTGCCCTCTCCCCAACCACAGACGACACCTGCCGAAATTAGTTCTGAGATTAGTGCCTATAGCTTTGATCGATTAGTAGTGTGCGATCGCACTGCCATTGCTCAAATGCTAATTGCTAATAACTTCCACTTTGAATATAACTGTGCAGTACTCAGTATAAATGGCTATCCCCAAAGTATTTTTAGCACTGTCCTTGAAATGCTACGCCGCAATCCGTCATTAAAAGTATACGCCCTCCATGATGCCAGTCCTAGTGGCGTCAGCCTAGTTCATAATTTGCGCACCAGTCCCAATTGGTTTGGAGATGGTAATATCAGTATCTATGATCTAGGGCTTCTGCCGCGTCAGATTTTCAAGAGTCCCAAGGTATTTGTGGGAGAATCAGAGGCAATGAGAAAGCAAGCTAGACAATTATCTTCGGCAGTACGGCAGAATTTGTCGGCTAAGGAATTATCATGGCTGGAAGCTGGTAAATTTGTAGAATTGGAGTCTTTCACCCCCCAAAAAATTTTACAAGTCCTCAGCCAAGGCATTGCTAGAACTCAAGCAGTCAATGGCAGTGCCGATGGAGGTGATGGTTTGGTTGCCGTAGATGGAAGTGATATTAATGGAAGCTATATCCAGTTTTATATATATGATAGTTTTGGTTAAAAGATGAAAGCGATCGCGCAGGAACTTGAACCGATAGTAAGTAACTCTGGTGTATGTCAGTGGGATTCCTTGGAACCAAGCTGGCAAGAAACTCTTGGCAGGATCAACACACCGGAGAACCTACCAAGTACTATTGTTTACCCTAGCAGTGCCGAAGAACTTGCCCAAGTCATCAACTGCGCCCACCGCCACAGTTGGAGCGTCATTCCCTGCGGCAACGGCAGCAAACTCAGTTGGGGTGGTGTAGGCAAGAAAGTTGAACTCATAGTTAGCAGCAAACGCCTTAATCGCGTGATTGAACATGCAGTTAGTGATTTAACTGTTACCGCTGAAGCTGGAGTCAAATTTACCGACTTACAAGAGATTCTCTTAAAAACTGGTCAATTTCTGCCCCTTGAACCTACCTATCCTCAAGAAGCGACCCTCGGTGGTATCATAGCCACGGCAGATAGTGGTTCTTGGCGTCAGCGCTATGGCGGCGTGCGAGACATGCTGCTGGGCATTTCTTTTGTTCGTTACGATGGGCAAATTGTTAAAGCTGGTAGTCGAGTGGTAAAAAATGTTGCAGGTTACGATTTAATGAAGCTGTTGACTGGTTCCTATGGGACACTAGGAATCATCACACAAGTGACGTTGCGAGTTTATCCGCTACCAGAGACATCGGGGACAGTAGTGCTGACAGGTGAGGCAGAGGCAATAGCATCTGCCACTAAAACCCTACTCGCTTGTGCCCTAACCCCGACAGCTGTTGATTTGCTCTCAACCGAGCTCGTTACCCAACTGGGTATAGGACATGGTATGGGTTTAATGGTACGTTTTCAAAGTGTGACCGAAAGTGTTAGGGAACAGTCCTCACGATTATTGGAAATAGGGCAGCAGTTGGGCTTAAAAGGCACTTTGTCTGCTGATTCCCAAGAGGCGAATCTATGGGAATCATTATCAAAACAAATCTGGGTAAGACCACAAATCTCAGCAATTACTTGCAAAATAGGAGTATTACCGACGGCTGCAGTTAAAACACTGACTAAGCTAGAAACTTTAACTTCATCGTCAGTAACTGCATATATTCATGCTGGGAGTGGCTTAGGGCGCTTGCGGCTTGACCCTGAAACTATAAAGCCTCAGACTATTATGGAACTCCGGCGCTATTGTCAAGCTCAAAACGGCTTTCTTACAATTCTGGAAGCACCAATTTCTTGGAAACAACAGTTAGATGTCTGGGGTTACAACGGTAATGCTCTTAATATTATGCGTAACCTTAAACAAAAATTTGATCCGAAAAATCTTTTAAGTCCTCAGAGGTTTGTGGGGGAGATTTGAGCAATCAACGGTATAAAGATGGTTCATGGTTCATGACTCATGGTTCATGGGGTTGGTATTCAACAGTTGTGAAATACTTTCTCTTCGGAACAATCAAGCATGAACAATCAACAGTCTTTCCCAATGAACTATGAACAGTCACTTGTAAGAAGTCTATAGATAATATGACGAGTTCATCTACTACACCTCCTCCTAAATTACCAACTCCAGAATCTGTTAAGGAAAGTTCAACTTTTGAACAACCTGAACCTAAAACCTCAATCTCTGGTTTTGATACTCAGAAGCCGCCGCCGCAGGAATTGATAGATACTTGTGTTCATTGCGGTTTTTGTTTATCTACTTGTCCCAGTTACCGAGTAATTGGTAAGGAAATGGATTCTCCTCGGGGAAGGATCTATTTGATGAATGCTATTAATAAGCATGAGGCTCCCCTAGCTGAGGCGACAACACAACATTTTGATTCTTGTTTGGGATGTCTCGCTTGTGTGACTACTTGTCCTTCTGGTGTTCAGTATGACAAGTTAATTGCAGCTACTCGTCATCAAGTTGAACGCAATCAGCCCCGCACTCTTCCAGAGCATATTATCAGAAGCTTAATATTTAATCTCTTTCCCTACCCTGAACGTCTGCGCCCTTTGCTAACCCCTCTCTATCTCTATCAGAAATTGGGATTGCAAAAACTTGTCCGTGCCACTGGTTTATTTAAGCAAGTATTCCCGCGCTTGGCGGCAATGGATTCGATTTTGCCGCCAATTACCCTGGATGCTTTTTGGGACAACTTGCCGGATGTCATTCCTGCCCAAGGAAAAAAACGCTACCGCGTCGGTATGATTCTCGGCTGCGTGCAGCGTTTGTTTTTCTCACCAGTAAATGCAGCAACTGTACGCGTCTTAACTGCTAATGGTTGCGAAGTTGTAATTCCTAAAACTCAAGGCTGTTGTGCTGCTTTGCCAGAACATCAGGGGCAAACCAAACAAGCTCAAATTTTTGCACGGCAGATGATTGATAGTTTTGAAGGCACTGGTGTTGAGGCAGTGATTATCAATGCTGCTGGTTGTGGTCATACGCTTAAGGAATATGGGCATATTCTGGAAGATGACCTAGAGTATCGAGAAAAAGCTCAGAAATTTGCCGATGAAGTCAAAGATGTACAAGAATTCTTATCTGAAGTGGGGCTAACAGCAAAGCTGTCACCGCTCAAAGATGAACCGCTGACTATGGTTTATCAGGATGCCTGTCACCTCCTGCATGGACAGAAGATTAGTGTACAACCACGGCAGTTGTTACGGCAAATTCCGGGAGTACAGTTACGAGAACCACTAGATGCGGCTTTGTGTTGTGGTAGTGCTGGGGTTTACAACATGTTGCAACCGGAAGTGGCAGATGAGTTGGGACAGCAAAAGGTGGAGAATTTGCTTAATACTAGGGCTGAATTGATTGCTTCACCTAATCCTGGTTGTTCATTACAAATTAAGAAACATTTGCAGTTGCAAGGGAAAGAAATTACTTTGATGCATCCGATGGAATTGTTAGATTATTCAATTCGAGGGGTGAAGTTGAAGAGTTAAAAGAGGGGGGATGGGGGGGATGGCTTGGGGAGGGTGAGCGAAAAAAAGAGTGGGGGAAGGAGTAAGCAGACGCGGAGACGCACCAGACGTGGAGAACTGAAATTCCAAC